>JAQICP010000318.1 GCA_027858555.1 Vallitaleaceae bacterium | reverse complement strand
ATTTAACGAACTGGTGCACATGGCAAAGATTGTAGTCAATATCGACCATCATATTAGCAATCCTTTATATGGGGATATCAACATAGTGGATGGACACATGAGTTCTACATGTGAACTTTTGTATACACTTATCGATGATAAAACCCTTTGTGATTCAGCGATTGCAACCTGTTTATACACAGGCATCATATATGATACGGGTATCTTCAAACATAGCAATACAACCTCACATACACTTAATGTAGCGGGAGAATTGATTGATTATGGCATTGATTTTTCTGAGATCATCAATACTGTTTTTTTCTATAAGTCTTACAAAGGACTTCTGGTTCAAAAGATAGCAATTGAAAGAATGGAAATAATAGAAGATAATCAAGTTGTTATTAGCTATATTACCATTGAGGATATGAAATCTCTAAAAGCATATAAGAAACATACTGAAAGCATCATACAGATGTTGAATGAAATAAAAGGTACAAGATGCGCTGTCTTTATATATGAAATCAAGTCAGAGGTCTTTAAAGTCAGTTTGAGAGCGAAAGATACGATCAATGTTTGTGCTGTAGCCAAAGCATTTGGTGGTGGCGGGCATATTAAGGCTGCTGGTTGTACAATTGAAGCAGACATTGAAGCTGTTAAAATGAAACTAATCTATGAGATTAAAAAGCAATTATAGTGATTATATCGAGGTGCTGATGAATTACAAAGCATATCTTCAAAGTAGAAATCATAAAGAAACGCCATCGGGTATTATTAATATATACAAAGAAAAAGGTTGGAGTTCTTTTGATGTTGCCAATAAAATCAAACATATATGTAGGGTTAATAAATCTGGACATACAGGAACACTCGACCCACAAGCTGAAGGCGTCTTACCAATTTGCATCGGTAAAGCGACTAAAGTTGTGGAATTTCTGACTGATAAAGATAAAATTTATGAGGCATCTTGTATGTTGGGTATTGCCACAGACACACAAGATCACACAGGTATCGTATTAACCAAAAACGCAGTGAATGTTACCACGGAAGCTGTTGTTGAAGCTCTTAAATCCTTCATTGGAGATATCAAACAGATGCCACCAATGTTTTCTGCTCTAAAACACAAAGGCAGAAGACTTTATAAAATTGCTAGAGAGGGCAATGTAGTAGAAAGAAAAAAACGTTCGATTACGATATATGACATAACAAATATTGTAGTGGAATTACCGGTTATACATTTTACAGTAGCCTGCTCAAAGGGCACTTATATTAGAACTATCTGTCATGATTTAGGTGAAATGCTAGGCACAGGCGGTCATATGATTGGTCTGAAGCGCACAAAAGTCGGCGAATTTAATGTGGATTCAAGTTATACAATAGAAGGCTTACAAGATTACTTGAGCACCCACACACTTGATTCTATTTTAAAACCTTTAGACAGCGTGTTTTATAATTATCCGGCAGTGATGGTAGAGTCGTCTTTTAATAAATGGCTTTTCAATGGATGTAAGATTCCGGTTGAATTCACTAATCACACTGAAACACTTGCAGAAACAATGTATAGAGTGTATGATGAAGAAAATAATTTTATGGGTTTATACGATGTAATCACAAAGGACGACAACCGGATTTTCAGACCAGTTAAAGTCTTTATTTAGGAGGACGTCTATGCAGACATTTAGCAAACGCTTAAGTCCACTTGAAAATCAAGTTGCTTTAGTTCTAGGTAATTTTGATGGTTTTCATAAAGGACATATGACATTATTAGAGGAAGCGAAACGTATATCAGTTGAAGCAGGTATTCAGTCTGCTGTCTTTTCATTTGAACCCCATCCAAGCTTTGTCTTATCCCATAAGGAACCTGTGGATCTCATTAATACAAGAAGAGAAAAAGAAATGGTTTTCGAGTTGCTAGGCATGGATTTTTATTTTGAATTTCCTTTCACAATGGAATTGGCAGCCTTAGATCCAGAGAGCTTTATAAAAGAACTATTATTGAAGCAGGTCAATCCACATACCATCGTAGTAGGAGAAGACTATCACTTTGGCAAAAAGCGTCAAGGTAATGTTGACATGTTAAAAGTTCTTGGTGAAAAGTATAATTTCAAGGTATCTGTTTTACCTAAGATGATGGATGAAGAAAAAGAAATCAGCAGTACATGGATAAGGCAACTGATAAAAGAAGGTAATATAGAAAAGGCTAATTTTTTAATTGGCAGACCGTTCTTTATTACTGGAATGGTGAGGGATGGGGCTAAAATCGGCAGAACTATCGGTTATCCTACTGCCAACTTAACACCTGACAAAGAAAAATTATTGCCACCTTTTGGCGTTTATGTCACTAAAGTGACATTTGATAAAAGAGAGTTTTATGGCATGACCAATGTTGGGGATCGGCCTACAGTTGAGACAGAAGGTGTAATAGTAGAGACTTTTATAATTGATTTTGACGAAGAGATCTATGGTACGGAGATACGTGTCGATTTTCTGAATTATATAAGAGAAGAGTTGAAGTTTGATTCTTTAGAAGAATTGAAATGCCAAATAGCTAAAGATGTTTCGCATATAGGAGATTATCGTGACTAGTGGGAAGTATGTTAAAGAACTTGATATGACAAAACACCCGGAGGGTGGCTATTATAAAGAAGTCTATAAACATCAAACTAGAATCAGCATAAATCAATTCGACAATAATACTGATGTTATAGGTTATGAAGATAGAATGACGGATAGAGCCTTGGCAACGAGCATCTACTTTTTACTTGAAAAAGGGGACATATCCCATCTGCATGTTTTAGAATCAGATGAACTTTGGTACTTTCATGATGGAGAACCTTTGACTATTGTTATGATTAATCCAAAAGGCGATGGCTCAGGCAACCTGGAACTTAAAAAGGTTATATTGGGACTTAACTTGTCAGAAGGTCAGAAACCCCAAGTAATTGTTCCAGCCGGGATGATTTTTGGCAGTCTTATCGAAAGTAATCTTCCAAATTGTTTTTCACTGGTAGGTTGCATGGTGTCTTTAGGATTTGAATTTGAAGACTTTAGATTAGTAAAAAAAGAAGAACTGCTGCCAAACTTAAATGAATATGAAGCTCTAATAAGAAGGATGTGTATTGAATAATATACGTCCTTTAATCGTATAAATAGTATGGCTCAAGAGACTCATAATAAGCATCGTCTATATCAAATAATGTCTGTAATTCATCCAATTCAATATCCGATTCCAATAACCCGGTTAAATCAAGACCAGCTAAAGCATTAAGATGCTCAGTATAGGTTATGTCGCTGCCATACAGATTTTGCAAAGTATATAAGAGTGATATGCCTATTTCAATTGGATCTATGGTATAGATATCTGTAATCTCTATAAATACGCCAAAACATAATCTGTCAGCTTCTTTCGAATCGGATGGGAAAAAGGATATTGGTTTGAAATGCACCCCTGAAATCTCTAACTGATTCAACCGATCTGCCAAAACATAAGGATTAATGAAAGGCGCACCAATCATTTGAAATGGATAGGTTGTACCTCGACCTTCAGATATATTTGTTCCCTCAATCAAACAAATACCAGGGTAGAGAAGTGCGGCTTCTATAGTATTCATATTTGGTGATGGACCTATAAATTCCAAACCTGTGTTTACATAATTCTGGTATACATAGTTTGTCATGGGAATAACGGTCAAATCACAATCTAACCGGTAGGTATCATTGATGTAGTTAGCCAATTCACCGATTGTTAAACCATACACATTTCTCAAGCCATAGTCGCCAACAAAGGACTCATATTCGGGTTCGATTTCATTCCCATACGCCTGCTTACCATATATATTGGGCCTGTCAAATACAACGAACGGTATGTTGTTATCAGCACAAGCTTTCATTGACTCAATCATGGTATATATATAGGTATAGTATCTTGTGCCGACATCTTGCAGATCAAATGCTAATAAGTCAATACTTCCTAACATGCTAGATGTCGGCTTAATTGTATTACCATATAGACTATAGATAGGAATATCTTCTAGGCGCTCATCATCAACAATTTCGCCGGCACTTAACGTACTTTCAAAGCCATGTTCTGGTGCAAAGAGTGCCGTTACATTCAAGGATTCTAAAAAAACATCAACGGTTGATCTGCCATAGGTATCTTGTGCGCTCATATTAGTTATGAGTCCGACCTTTTTGGTATCAAATAGGTCCATATATTCACCTAAGCGATCAATGCCTAGGGTTACCGTATTAGTTGGTATAACTTCTATCTCAGCTTGATCCGTATTATCAGTCACTACTGATTGATAGGACGGTTCATCTAGAAGTAGTTCATATACTTTTGTGATGATAGGACTGTATCTACCGATTTGCATCTCGTATGTATCAAAAAAACCAGACTCGTAAGATGCGTGTCTTTTATTAGTTAGTAAAACAACAGTCAAATCATAAGTGGGGTCAATTAAAACGCATGTCCCGGTCCAACCAGTTTTACCATAGGCCGTGTCAGATACCAACATACCATAACGGCTATAATTATTTGGATGACTGGCATAATCGAAACCTAATGTATAGCGATTGTATAAGTTAGAGGGTGTGGTGTATTTGGTGACTAAAGCCGAGTCGAATAATTTGGTATCTCCATAACCGCCTAGATTCAATAATGTTTGGGAAAGCACAGCTAAATCCATAGCATTTGAGAAAAGGCCGGCATTGCCAGATATTTCATTCATACTATAATAGGCTAGTTCATCATGAACTTCACCTTGGAGTGTATACGTCCTGATACCCGGCCATTCATAAAGCAGGTCTCTTGTATTGCCAGCTCGTTCAGTGGCGGCTATGTCTTCTGCATCATAGGCAGTTAACGGTTTATATAGCGTGTGTGTTAAGCCAAGCTGGTCATATACATGTTCTTTTACGTATTGGTCTAAACTTTGTCCTGATACATCTTCAATAAGCCCACCTAATATCATGTAGCCCAGGTCACTATAGACACTCTTAGAACCAGTAGCATAGGAGAGTGGCAGCTCAGATAATAATTCTAAAGTTTTTATTCTTGATAAACTATAGAAATCTTCGCCATAAGTATTATCTGGATCAAAAAAGCGAAAAGAGGCATTGTAACCAGAAGTATGTGTTAAGAAATGATTGATCGTAATGTTATCAAGCGTACTGGTATTATAATTAGTTTCATATGTACCGATTGTATCAGAGGAATTAATACTACCAGATTGTTCTAGGGTCATAATCCCAAGGGTAGTAGAAAATGATTTTGTAAGGGAAGCCAAATCAAATAGGGTATCGTCTTCCATTATATTCATATCGTTTGAAAGATCCAAGCCATCATACATCTTAGCATAGCCAAATGACTCCAGATAAGCAATCTGACCTTTATGAGCGATTAACAATACCGCTCCAGGAAAGCCATCATCAATCTCGCTTTCAATATAACTTGTTAAAGAGGAAAGTTCGGCATCAGTAAAAGCAGTGCCTATGTAGTTGTCAGCTAATACAGGATAGTCCTGGGATATTGTGATATCAATTTCCGAGATTGTCTCATAACTGTATAGAAGGGTATTAATGCCATCTATAGTATATGTGGATACATCAATTGCCAGAGGATTATTATCGATAGTATAGTTACCTAGAGATACGTTGTTGACACTTAAATTGATATCTATTTCTTGAGTTGCACTTAAAAATAGCGTACCCCCATTTTTATAATGGTAAAATGTATGCGTGTCAGTAAAACTGACAGGGAGTGGCGCTTCAATTATTTGGGTCACTGATTCCAGATATAGGTCATCGTTTTTTGACTTGCAGCTTGTAAATGCCAATATAAAGAGAGCCAAAAGAGCAGTCAATGTTATGCGGTATAAAGTTGCTGATTTAAGCATAAATCACCTCGGGAACAATTTCTGTATATAAATCGTCTAATAAGAGTAATCAGTAGACGCTGATTATCAAAGCATACTTGAATAAAAGGGAAAAGCGATCATTTATGATAATCATTTATGGTCGCTTTTTTGTGCAATAGGAAAATTCTCCATATGAATTTTCCATGCGTAAACAACTTATCCTATAATTAAAAAGAACATTGAAGGATAAGGCGTGTACTGGATGTACACTTTGTTCTGCAACAGGAAAATTCTCCATATGAACTTTCCATGGGTAAACAACTTATCCTGGGACTGAATATATTAATCGCCATTAATGATAGATGTGATTTCCCAAAACCCATTAG
>JAQICP010000302.1 GCA_027858555.1 Vallitaleaceae bacterium | reverse complement strand
GTTCTAGGCTCCCTGTGGTCTTTTCGTCAAAAGCTGCGTAAGCACCACTCATAGTGTACATTTTAAGGGCGTCGTTTATGGATATGGATTCCTCTTTGTTATAATGATTACAAGCGCCGTATATGCCTTCTATGGGGCTTGGAACAGTACATGGAGCGTCAGAGCCGCCACTGATTCTGATGCCTGCTTTTAGCATTGAGTTAAGTGGGTTCAGGTTCATAGCCCGCTCTCCGATTAAAGAGGTCATATATGATAATGGTTCAAGTGGCCACTGAATAAATGCAGGCTGTACTGAAATTAAAACGCCAATCTTTGCAGCTCTTTTCAGACTTTTCTCAGATGCTAGACAACCATGAATGATGGTATGTCGGTGGTCGTCTCTTGGTTTAATTCTAAGAGCATTCTCATAGGCGTTAAGTGCTTGATCAAATGCTCGGTCACCAATGGCATGCATGGCTATCTGCAAACCATCTTTATGGGCTTTTAAAACAAAGTCATTCACCGTTTCATCGTCGTAGAACAAGATACCCTTATTCTTAATGTCCTCTTCACCCACAAGATAAGGTTCATTTAGCGCTGCGTCTACGGAACCAAAACAACCGTCCAGAGCTGTTTCAAAACAACCGCCTATTCGTGGTAGTTTTTTCTTATGGACCTTTTTTGTATTCATAGTCTGAAAAAACACCCTGATCTGAAATGGATTCATCAACCCTTTTGCCAACAATTTAGAAATACTGACATCTAAATCCATTGGAAATCCAATACCTTCTGCAGTATGAATCATACCAACCCCGTAACTGGCAAGTTGGTCAATCCCTTTAATCATATTCTTAAGTAATTCTATAATGCTCACTTTGCTAGTTGCATAATCAGTTGCCGCAAAATAAGCCTCCTGATACATCTGCCCAGTTTCTGGCATATAACCTCTCAACTTTTTAATACTACTAGGTAGCATAGAGAGCATTTTACTATTAAGGATACTAGCATGACCATCGTATTTTATGAGCATGATAGGGACAGGAATATTTATGCTATCAAGTTCGTCCCTTGTTATAAGTCGTTGTTCCTTAACCGAATGAGCTGACACACCAAAAGCCAATATAATCTTAGGTTTCTTTTCCTCCTAATAGGCAAGTAGCTTACCTTCTAGATCAGAAAAATCTTCACTATCCCTAACATCCAAAGTAGATGCAAACAGGGCGTAGGAAGCAAAATGCATATGGGTATCAACAAAAGACGGCATCAACACCTTCTCTTCTAGTTCAATCCTGGGTGCATCTTTATATATGTCCAGTAATTGATCACCCACATAGACGATCTTGCCCGCATCTTCAACCAAATAGGCATTCACATCCATGGTTTCATTACAAGTTATGATTGTGCCATGATATACTTTCATAGTTAGTCTCCTTTATTCTCAATAATAGCATGTATTTTAATCAATCAAGCTTATATTGCTAAACTTCGTTTATTAAATATAATTATGGATAATGAAAACACCAGGAAGCTGGCGCCTACCAGAATCAAGGATAATATTGTGGTATAGGCATTATCTGTTAGTATTCTGTCCGGGTCTAGGAGTGAATAAACAGTAAAATACTTGAACACATCCAGTTTTTCACTAATCTCACTAACCATCTTGAGCACAAAAAATATAACCGGAATTCCCGCGCCAAAGCCTATTGAATACTTTGTTTCGTTGAATATGCTCGAACATAAAAAGCTTATGCTGGCAACAAATACGATGATTAGATAAGGGACCAAGTTAAGGGCTAAAAACGGACAAATATCCAGTAAACCAGGTTGTATCATTTCCGAAGTGGCAATGAGTACAGCTACATCAAATGATAAAAGGACTAACATACTAATAACAATATAAAGTGCTTGGGTTCTGATAATCTGTATCCTTGAATTCGGGGTCGTAAGCAGATAAGCCATTGAGCCTGAATCCACATGTTTTGCAACTAACTTATTAGAGAGTACAATTGTATAAATCATTGGAAATACAACAAATATAAATCCATATAAATAATGTGCCAAATAACCAGTGAGCTCAGTTCCTAGACCATCAAACCCAAACGCCTTCATCATGCACTCAGGTAACATATCGAACATTGCCTTCATGGCTCCCGCACTCTCTGGATCAAACATGCTGACACTTGTTACTACATAGACGAGTAACATGCCTGCAATAAATACAAATACACCCCAGTTCGATTTCATATTAGCTATAAATAGAGTTTTATTCATCAAAATCACCTACCTCTCCATAATATTTCATAAAGACATCTTCTAAGGAATCGTGTTTTATCTCGAGGCCAGTCACATCACAAGTTGCTAGTAAAGAAAAGAATGGCTGGTATGGATAGCTAGTTGATACCTGTACTTTTAGGTCACTTAGTACCTTTGTATCTAGATTGCTTGAATCTAACTTAATGATATCTGACTTTGAAGCAGTGGTGACAATATAGGTTTTAGCCTTCATTTCATTAAGATTATTAACATCTTCAACCGACACTAATCTGCCTTCTCTTATGATCCCTGCCCGGTCACATGACCTTTGAACCTCTTCAAATATATGAGAAGACATGAGAATTGTTTTACCGCGCTTTTTCTCTTCTTGTACCAATGCCAAAAAAATATTCTGCATAAATGGATCGAGTCCACTGGTAGGTTCATCTAATATATACACCTTGGGATCATGCATGAAGGCCGTTATAATGCCCAGTTTTTGTTGCATGCCTTTAGACATTTTTTTAATCTTGCCATCAATATCCAATTGAAATTGTTCAATTAATTCATCTCTTCTAGCCACATTTTTCGTTCTTCGCATATCTGTCATGAACCTCAGAAATTCAAGTCCCGTCATGTTGTCAAAAAATGCCATCTCTCCTGGTAGATAACCAATCATGCTCTGTAACTGTGCCGCTTCTTTACTACAATCTTTCCCATTAATTGGAGCGCTTCCTTTGGTAGCATTGGCAAATCCTAATAGATTCCGAATAGTAGTGGTTTTACCTGCACCATTAGGTCCAAGATAGCCAAATACTTCTCCCTCTTTTACTCTAAAATCAACATCAAAAATACCTTTCCCACTTTTATAGATCTGCGTTAGATTCGTTACCTGAATCATGAAAACCCCTCCTCATAATCGGTTAGCAGCATATGATAATAGCTACTCGTCCCCGTTACCTTAAATCCTCTGCTTTGGTATAATGCGAATGCTTGCATCTGTGCTTCTGTTCCCAGAGCTATTTTCTTTACATGTTGCTTCTTAAGTTCCACAATAATCTCATCTAGCATAATACGCCCAAATCCTTTGCCTCTGAAATCAGGACTGACACACATACAACTGAAATGCTTAACATCTGGTTCATCTGTACCTATTACAAAGGTAAAACCTATGAGTTGCTCTTCATGATACACACATATTGAACCGGGTTCATCTAGTGCCTCTGCGTATCCTAAAAAATCAAAAAACGCTCTCTTTTCATCAGCCGTTTGGTCTTTATAAAACCAAGCATCGGAAGCTTGAAAAGCCATATGGTAAAGTTGCTTTAAGTCTATTAACTTGGCATCATTAATATTCAAGATTTTAGTTTTTGGTGATAACCGACTTCCATGGGCTTCTGGTGATGATAAATTGATATCTGTGAGCTTTAACTCCATATCACAATAATCATAATCATAAGTGAAGCCATTATCAATAAATAAATTATGATCTTTCAATGCATTACGATTCTGAACAGATATGATTTTTTTAATGCCATGTGTTTTACAGTAATCAATTGCTTGTGTTAGCAGTTCAGATTTTAACAGAACCTTAGATTTGGCGGTAATGGGCATACCGCCAAATACCCAAGGGTTAACGGTCACTTTTTCACCCTTTTGGAAAAGAATTATAAACCCAGCCCAGTGATCATCATGAATAACCATCTGTTCTTGCTTAGTTAACACCCTGTATATATCATCAATTAGTTCTTCTTCTAATGCAACATCATCCCTGGGAATTATTGAATTATATAAATCTATTATGCGCCCATATGTATATGGATTAATAACCGATATTTTCAATTCACTCACTCCTTACTGGTTAATTCAATATTTTAATTATACCACTAGGGCCATCATGATACGACTACAATATAATAAAACTTCTGCCTAACATGAGATACCACTTCTAATGTAGCCATTAAAAATAAAGATTAGAATCTTCTTAAATTATTCTATAAATATGGCAGTTTTTTACCTGTTATGATAGTATTATAATCGTAGCTTTATAAGTGCACGAGGAGGAGATAAT
>JAQICP010000103.1 GCA_027858555.1 Vallitaleaceae bacterium | reverse complement strand
CGGCAGCTGTTGCCACCATTACCTCACTTGCAACGACTAACCCGTCATCACTTCGTGGCATTAATTGCTGAGATACAATCCCTTCAATAACCGTTGCCAGTTGGCTTCTTATCTGATTTTGCTGCTCCGTTGGGAAGGCATCTATAATTCTATCTACCGCCTTCACTGCACCAATGGTATGTAAGGTTGAAAAGACCAGATGGCCCGTTTCAGCTGCAGTCAGTGCAATGGATATGGTTTCCATGTCTCTCATCTCGCCAACCATGATAACATCTGGATCTTCTCTGAGTGAAAATCTGAGTGCATCAGCAAAAGATATGGCATCGCCACCTATTTCTCTTTGGGTCACCATACTGTTTTTATGACGATGCAGATATTCAAGTGGATCCTCAATGGTTGTAATATGGTATTGATATGTCTCATTGATCATATCAATGAGGCTTGCCAAGGTTGTGGATTTCCCACTACCGGTTGCACCTACTATTAGTATCAGACCTTTTGTTTTAGTTGTGAACTCTTTGATGACATCTGGTAGTCCCAATGAGTCAAAAGGTGGTATCTCAATGGGCAAGGTACGAATTGCTATGGCAAAGGTGCCTCTTTGTGTATAAAAGTTGCACCTAAAACGACCTAGCTTTGGTTTTGAATAAGACATGTCAACAGCCTTGTTCACCTTTAACATCTCTAACTGAATATCATCAAGATATGCCTCAACAACCGAATTAATGAATTCCGGCATGACTCGCTCAGAACCTTCTACTGGTATGAGCCTTGAATTAACGCGCATTAAAGGTTTTGACCCTGCACAGAGATGCAAATCTGTGGCTTTATTCCTCATTGTTTCTTCTAATAAATAATCCATATATTCAATGCGGTCCATATATGCCTCCGTTATAAGTATCTATCTAATATTATAGCACAACACAATCAAATGCCAACTAATTCAATGCCAACTAATTCTGTACTGGTATGAACTATATTCATTATAGAAAAGTGCTAATTATCCATATGTAAGCCTTCGGAAAGCAAGGTTCTTTCTAATACTTTAATCTCCACATCCAAATCCAAAAAATCAGCTTGTTGTATCTTCATAATCTGCTTTTTAAATTGCTTGACGATTAACCCTAATGTGTTTTCAACTTGCTTTAAAGTCTCTACGGTTTCTTCAGATTGATAGGCTGATTTACTTAATTTTTCATAAAGCATGGTCACTTTCTCAGCGCTTTCAAGGTAATAATTCAAAAACCTTCTTGATAGCTTTATTGTGTCTGGTTTGTCTTCAATTTCCACAAAAATCTGTTCGCCCAACTGGCAGATCAACTTGATATTACTTTTAACCTCTAGCTTGTCGATCTTACTGCCATAATGTTCAATATTACGAATTCGTTTCATACCAATCATGAAAACATCATCAAGATAGGCCTTATTATCGCCTTCAATTGATGATTGCTTGTCAATAACTCTAGGTCGTTGTACCGTTTCAGTCACAATGTATACGATTACAGCTACCACTAGAGCAGTATACCAAGATAACAAAAACCCAAGTAATAGGGCGATAAATGTTAAAATGCTGAGTGTAATTGATATTAAATGCTTCATCAGTTAATTCACCTCATAAGATTCTTTAATATAGACACAACATATACACAAAAACGAATCCTTATGTCCATAATATGTCATTACGGCCAAATAAATAACATTCTGACGACACAAGTACTTGATATAATTATAGCATAGAAAGTGTAAAACTTACCACAGTAATACTTCTCTAACGGGGAGAATTGCTTAATAAAAAGATACAACAAACCCATCATATAGGAGTAATAATATGTATACACCAAATAAACTGGAATTAAGCAATAGTAAAAATCCATATGGTAGGTTGTTCATCAATACTTTGAATGATATCACACAAGAATTAGAAGACTATTATTGTAATGAAACAGTAATCGCTATCGGAGCATCTACTGGTGGTATAAAAGCCATCGAAACCATATTAGAAAAATTGCCTGATAATATGCCACCGATTGTTATCGTACAACATCTCCCAAAAAGACACACTGACTCTCTAGCTAGAAGACTAGATATCATTAGCGCTTTGCATGTATCGGAAGCTAAACACAATGATCAGCTTTTATCAGGACATGTTTACATTGCACCAGGTGATCAACATATGACCATTAAGAAGATCAAGGGAAAACTACATATTCAATTAGACGATGGACCTCTCGTATGTTACCAAAAACCATCTGTAGAAGTATTATTCAATTCCATGGCAGCCGTGGTTAAAGATAAAGGGTTTGGCATCATACTTACTGGCATGGGTAGTGATGGCGCAAACGGCCTAAAAAACATGAAAGATTGTGGCGCTCATACAGTAGCCCAAGACGAAGCAACTTCAATCGTTTTTGGTATGCCCAGACGTGCTATCGAACTGGGTGCTGCTCCTATTACCTTACCGATACACAACATATCAAGAAACATCGTTGACAAGCTGAGAGATAATAGATTGGGTTTAGCCCAATGATGTTAAGCATTATATTTTAATATATGCTTATATATTTACTATTTCACACTCATACAAAAAGCACAATCATGAAGACTCCCTCTCTCCTTGATTGTGCTTTTTATTTTATACTTCTATTGGGTATCATTATGATGATAGAATGAACATATAATTGTGTAATAGATTACTTAATCTATATTAATATAAAAAATATCCTGACGCTTATACACCTTCAATAATTGACTAGTATCTATTCCATCTTTTCCAGTAACTCTAGAATTTCACTACAGTTGAGTTCATTTGTACTTTTGTAGCGTATACTGGCTTCGCTCAATTCCTCACCGCCAATGCCGATACTAATCATACCGGCTGCGTGAATAGCTTTAATGCCGGCTGCTGCATCCTCAACACCAATACAATCAGTAGGTTTCAGATTGAAGTGATTCATGACATCCAAGAACACATCTGGTGCAGGTTTTGAATGATGAATTAATGATGCATCTGCAATATAATCAAACATATCTCGAATGCCCAGATGATCAACTACTGTAAACGCATTCTTACTGGCAGATGCCATTCCAATAAAAATCATATCGCTTTTCAAATCAGCTAACAGTTTCATAATGCCTGGTAATATATCTGCAGGTGTAATTTCATTAATAAGTTTTTTGTACAAATTATTCTTTTTAGTAGCTAAAGCTTCTTTTTGTATATCACTATATTCAGTTAATTTACCACCATGTTTCAGAATAATATCTAAAGAGACCATTCTACTAACACCTTTTAGCTGCTCATTAATAGTTTTATCAAATGCCACACCTATTTCGTCAGCTAAGGTTTTCCATGCTCGATAGTGGTACTCGGCTGTATCAGTTATGACACCGTCTAAATCAAATATAAATGCTTTAGGTTTCATTATATGCTCCTTTCAACATATGGTATCCATAGAGTTGGATTAGAACTAGTAATGGGTCCATGCGTTTTTATGGCTAGATTTCAATCACTGATTCTAATTTGTTCTCTTA
>JAQICP010000139.1 GCA_027858555.1 Vallitaleaceae bacterium | reverse complement strand
CAACTATGGCTTCATTCAAGCTTTTCAACTCAGCTTCTAGCTCATCATAGCTACTATCAAAATTGTTCTCTTCGCCAGCATCACTTGTCTTATCTTCAAATGAGATGTGCTCGAACGACTCACCTTTTGTCAATTGGTTGAACAAATCTAGTTTATTACTTTTTTCTTGCTGAACACGTTGATACTCATACTGTTTATCTAGTACGTCTCTAAAGCCATCATAGTTATCAATACCTACTGCTTCCATTACTGTTTTAAGGGTGTTCTCATTCTCAGTAATCTCAGCTAGATTTTTCTCTGAGCGGTCTCTTTCAGAAGAAAGGCGCAAGCTTAATACCTCTATATCTTCTTCAAGTTTTGCAGCACGTTTAAAACTCTCTGTGTAGAACAACTCTTCTTGTGCCTTTTTATCCTTTAACGTCTGCATCGCTACTAAATCCTCGCAACCATGCTTATCTAATAAGGCTTTTTGCTTATCATCGATGTCTGAAACACGTGTGCTCGCTATCTCTAGCTCTTTTTCCTCTAGATCAATCTGGTATGCGATATCTTCGCATAAGTTTACCTTATTTTTACGTTTAACACCTACCACGATCATAAATATGAATATAACAATAAGTAATCCCAGTGTAACCCAACTTATCTGAATCAATATATCATGAATATCATCGAAAGTATTGCCGAGAGAATCCAAAAATGTCAAGTTGTCCGTTAAGAATGTTTTAGCATACTCAACAATCTTCACCAAACCAAGAATAATAAATAATAGGACTAATCCTACGAACGCTGTCTTGGATTTTTTTACTGATTTCCTTGCCTTGTCATACTCGTTCTTTGCTTCTTCCACTTTTTCAGGTGATTTCCGCTCAAGTATAATACCTTTTTGATTCTCAAATTCTTCATACTTATATACGTCACGAATCAATTTTTCACTAGTACCAATCTCTACAGATTCTTCCTCCATTGAGGCGATCTCTTTTCTGTGGCTCTCAATGGTTTGACTTAGTTCATTAATTCGTTCTAATTGTGTATCATACTCACGTCTTAGATGCTCTATGCTACTAGCCTTTGTAATGGCATCATTAATCGACTCTTTACTGACAGAAGTATAGGTCTCAAGGCCTTGTAATTTAAGATCAACATTTTGAATCTCTTCTTGCACCCGAATGGCTTCATTGTAAGTCTGCTCAAATTCGCTATCTTTGAATTTGACCATGCTTTTTTCTATGCTATTCTTCTTGTTCTCAAGAGTTTCTAATTCCGCTTGTAATTCATTAGACTCAATCTGTAATGACTTGATGTCTTCGTAGATGTGAATAGCATCTTCTTTCTCTTGTTCAAGCTCTTCAATTCTGGCTAATGTTTTTGCAAAGTCAGATTTTGACGCTCGTGGTGTACCAATTGCTGCTTTCTTATCACTAATTGTCCGGAGTATATTAGTCAATGACACATCTACAGTGCTAGTTTCGCCATAATTCATCAGGTTATTTTTAATCTCCATGATTAATTCATCACCTGTTTTGCTGTTCATCTGAGCAACACTTACCGTATTGACATAGGTGTTTTGATTAAGACCTAGATGCTTAATTGCTGGTTCATAAAGTTTCGTAACATTGTCATAATTGTACGTCGCTGTAATCTCTTCACCGGTCGACTCGTCAAATATCTTAACTTCGTCATGGTCCTTCATGAAATTACGTTCAATTCTAACCAATTGTCCTTGATCTTCTATAACCATTACACCAGAATAATCTGCGCTATTATCCCATGGCAAATAGGCTGCGTAAGCGTCTGAATTACGCTTGTTTTTAATATTAGATTTATAAAAGCCAAAAAACATACCTTCAATGAAATTATGTATAGTGGTCTTGCCTGCTTCATTCTCACCATAAAGCAAGTTTAAACCATCGTCGAATTCTATTGTTCTATTTTGAAACTTACCAAAGCTTCTCATGACAATTCTCTTAATCTTCATCTAGTTCACCTGCTCTTTCAGTAGAAGATGTAAACCTTCATAAAGTGCATCTTTGTTTTGTAGGTCTTCTAAACCTTTTGCTTCCATATTGTCGATGAATGTTTCAATGATATTGCCCGCATTCTCACTTTTGATACGCTCTAAATCATAATTTTCAAAAGTTTCATCGTACACTTCAGCATAAAAAACCAGCTCTTCCAGACTCTCTTTGATTATCTCTATATTAAGTTTGACATCAACATCACGTATCCCTGTGAGCTTGATTCTGTACATATCATCAGGTCGCAAATCATTTTCAATATCCTGTCTAATCATTGATCTAATCTCTTCAAATGACATCTCTTCGTTAATATCATAGCTCTTATGAATAAAACTTCGCTTGGCAAAAGGCTTTAATTGTATCTTAAGTCCCTCTTCACCAACAATACCTTCAATAATGCCATGACTCCCTGTTTCTGAAAAATCTAGTGGTTCCGGTGTCCCCGGATATGCCCATCTATATTGTTCATCATCTGGTTTATGGATATGGCCAAGGGCAATGTAGTCAAATCCTTTGCCAAATAATTCTGTCATATCAAGTGGTAAGTACACACTACTAGTATAAGCATCACCATGTAGCATCAATATGTTGAATTTACTAGAATCTTCAACCGCAAGTTGACTGAAATCATATGATTTCAACTCTTTGGTACACCAGCTAAAACCATAGATATCCAAATTATACTTTTCGATAGTTATCTTTTCAATATCAGTTCCGAAAATATGAACATTTGGACTACATTTCAAGAGATTATACCCTGATCGCTCATTAATAATCGGATCATGATTACCAGCACAGATAAAGATCTCCACATCTGTCATTGTGGCAAATTGATTCCTGACATCCTTGAGGTCACTTAATGTAATGTAATCTTGCTCAAACAAGTCACCTGTTATCATAAGAACATGAACTGCATTGTCCACACACTCACGTAAAATATTGAAAAATGTTTCTTTGATTTCTTGTCTTCTCTTCAAACCCAATGACACACCAAAACTTGCACTTGAAAAACTCATACCTAAATGAATATCTCCAGTGTGAATAAATCGTATACTCATATGAAGCCTCCTGTATTAAATTATTGCCCCAAATCACTACAATTGTCTCCCCCGATATTAGCTAAATGACAAGCTTAGCTTACCCGAAACTAACACCAACTAATCTTGCTGTTGTTAATAACTTTTCTTCTTTTGTTACCAGTTTAAGCTTTGACGCCATTTCCTCAAGTGGTGTCGTTTTTGCCACATTATTAATGATTGATATAGTTTTGCCATAATCTTCATTCGCAATCATCTCAGCCGCAAATGCACCGAGTGTCGTTGATAATACCCGGTCATAAGCTGAAGGCGACCCACCTCTTTGTTGATGGCCCGGCACAGTAACACGGGTTTCGAATTCCGTTCTGTTGGTAATTGCATCTGCTAATCGATAAGATACTGCTGAATAGCCTTGTTCTTCTCTATAAGTCTTGAAGTCACTTTTACTCATGAGTGCCTCTTCTTCGCTTATAGCGCCTTCAGCAACTACTATGATTGAAAAATCTTTACCACTCTTTTTACGCATGTTAAGCGCATCAATGATACGATCTTCATTATAAGGTAGCTCCGGTATCAATATGACATCTGCGCCGCCAGCTATACCTGCATACAGAGTTAACCAACCTGCTTTATGGCCCATCAATTCAATAATCATAACCCGATCATGGGAATCAGCTGTTGTATGGATCCTATCTATTACTTCAGTTGCTATATCAAGTGCACTATGGAAACCAAAAGAGATATCGGTTCCCCATATGTCGTTGTCGATTGTCTTTGGTAATCCTATGACATTAAGACCTTCTTCACGTAATAGGTTAGCGTTTTTATGCGTACCATTACCGCCGAGTGTAATCAAGCAATCAAGCTCTAGTTTATTATATGTCTTAACCATTGATTTTACTTTATCAACGCCATCATCGTCAATTTTTCTCATTTTTTTAAAGGGTGTTCTTGCTGTACCCAGAATGGTACCGCCTCTAGTTAATATGCCAGAGAAATCCGTAGAATTCATTTCCTTATATCGGCCCTCAATGAGTCCTTTGAACCCATCCTGAATGCCAATGATTTTGCAATCAAACATACCGTAAGATGCTTTCGCTACACCTCTTATGGCTGCGTTAAGACCCGGACAATCACCACCACTGGTTAGTATGCCTATCTTTCGTTTCATATACTCATCTCCTATATATTCCTATAAAGCTTGGTACATTATCATTTACTATTATAGCATAAAAGCAACTCTATAACACCAGAATGCGACTATGGTCCTAGCTCTACTGTAGAAAATAGCGTACCACCAGTACGTGCCTTATACTTCAATGTTTCTTCAATATTGGGATAGGTTGTTTTGGCCTGGAATATATATAGAATTTCTAGATTACTGATTAATAATATTCACATCCATATGTGGATATGGAATATTGACACCAGCCTCATCAAAAGCAATTTTTACTAATTCTATAAGGTCATACTTTACTTGCAGATAATCGGTGCTGACACACCATGCTCGTACTAGGTATATTACTGCACTATCACCATGCTCGGATATTTTAATAACTGTTTGGTCTCTTTTCACAATTAAAGGATGCTCATCTATTACCTTTTGAATAGTACTTTTCACAAGATTGATATCATCACTATAGGCTGCGCCGAAGTTCAAATCTACTCTGCGAGTATCTTCTTTATTATAATTCACTATACAACTATTGGCCAAGTTCCCATTAGGAATTACCACGGTTTTATTATCAGGCGTAAGTAATGTGGTGTAAAATACCTGAATCTCCTCAACCGTACCTTCAGTGCCTGAACCATTATCTTTGATAAAATCCCCAACTGAGAATGGTCTAAGTAGTAGTATGATCAGTCCTCCAGCCAGATTAGATAAACTGCCTTGTAGTGCAAAACCAATTCCTAAACCTGCCGCACCAATTATAGCTACAAAAGAAGCCGTCGGAATCTCAAGCTGCTGAATCACCGTCATTGTTAAAATCACTTTTAAGATGATGCTTATAGCAGAGTTTAGAAACTTCGCTACAGAAACATCAATTTTAGATTTCACAAAGCCCGCATTAATAAGCTTTTTTACTCTACCAATTACAAATAACCCAACTATAAGTATCAAAATTGCGACTAATAATTTCAGTCCGTATTTTGTTAGAATAGTAGCGCCTTCCTCTATAACTTTGCTTAATATTTCTTTAATATCTGGCATATGTTTTCTCCTATTCGACCACAATTGGTCTGTCTTGTAATGTTATGATTTCAGATAAATTAGGCCACATTCTTATGGCCTCTTCTTTGGTATAAACAGTATGTAAATGTGTGCCGTATATATAATAGACATATTCAATATCATTATCAAGCAACAGATCTAGATAATCATCTCCATATGAACAATATAAGACTTCATAATTATTCTGGTTCCCGATAATACCTTTATTCGACATGTCTTCTAGTATAGTTAATTTCGTTTCATCATTGACGTTATAAACGACCACATCTTCTATTTCCTTAGTCGTTAGCTCTAAGTTAAATTCGGGGTGCTCTTCATTTAATTCTCTGATTGTGCTTACATTGTCCATAATGATCTCGTAGTGATCGCCTATTTTTTCAAATGCAAAAACCCAATAATTTTGGTAACTGCTTTCAGGAGATACAATGGCAAAAGCATAATGCTCATCAGTCTTCAGAAATCTGATAAATACTTGATCTACCCCAAAAAATTCTTTAACAAGTCCTTCTATAGCATCCCATGTCTGAGGGTCATCTACATAATGAGCTTCGCCATAATCTGGTACACCGTAGGTACTATCATATGCGTCTTTTCGATAAAGGGCTTGGCTATCATCACCAAGGACTAGAAAGGTATTATCATCAACGACATAAGATAATTTGATGACACCTGTCCCAACCTCATAACAGAACTTCATTTTTTCAATGATACTTTCAGATATGCCCAGACCCTGTTCTTCATTGATGAGACTTACCGTAATTGGTCCTTTATCAAAACTATATGGTTGTCCCAAGGAGTAGTACATCTCTTCTTCAGAAAAATAGGCTGTTTCAAGCTCAGTCATGAACTGGGTATAATATTCTCTTAGATTGCCTGATAAAACCGTGCCTTTTGTGTCAATTATCTCTGATTGACTAAGCTCCGATAAAAATGCAGGGTACTTCTGAAATAGTGCTTCTATCCGTTCGATGTTACTCATCAGCAAGATGCCATGCAACAGATTTTTTTCCCCAATATAATCTTTAATAAAATTCTCAATATCTTGGATTTTAAGATTATCAACATTGTTAATATATTCTGCTGCCATCTTATCTGATAATGTCTCACTATTTTGATACATCTGGAGAATGTCTTCATTGGCTGTATCTCTAATCAACTTAAACTCATTAATCAACTTCTCTTCATCTACTATAAATAATGCAACATAATCACCATTTAACTGTCTACTATCTGGTAACTCTTTATTGATATAATTGAAGCTTTCAAGCGTTATCAACTCACCCCTTTCAAAAGCATTCAAATCATAGGCCATTGGAAACAAACCACCTAAGAAGTATTCTAATTTCTTTTGTTGCATATTATATAAAAAAGTGATGCCTTTATCCGTAAGCGTCATATCTGATATATCAAGTGATATATCATTATTAACAACAGAGATGCTAATAGCACATGAGAACGACCACTTAAAACCATAGTAGGTGGCATTGACTTCCAATCGACCCTGATCATTAACTCTTAAAGCCTTTAGATCATAGTGTTTAGGTGTTTCATAGCTAATGGTTCTACGAATAATTTCAGTCGTTAATATTTCTTTTGGAATTGTGATCTCAACCGTATTATCCTGAACCTTATAAACACCTGCAGGCGTTTCTGCGCTCAAGTATTGCTCAATTATAATTGGCGTTTCAGATATATCATACATATGCGCGCTCAGATATATCAATATCCCCGATATACTCACTATCATGATACAGCCAACAATAATAGCAATAGTAATAATCGTACGCTTATATGTCTTTAGCCATGTACCCATTGACTCTCTTTTCATAGTTTGTGCCTCTCTCTAATATATCTATGAATTACTATTCTCCCTAAGGGACCTGTATATTACTTTATTGATATGTTTTATCATTTGTATATAGTTTACTAGTTTTCCAATAACATGTCAAAGTTAAAAGCCCTATCCATAAAAGTAATGCTGAGCTACACATTCTTATGTTAGCTCAGCAAAAATTACAGCCTATACATCCTTATATATTCGAATGTATTCATGTTCATTCATGTTTATTTGTATATTCATATATGCTAGTTGCCTAACCACTACTATATGTCACAATTATGAACTGTTCTTGGGAAGGAAACAACGTCTCTAATATTAGTCATACCCGTGATATACATGATGGCACGTTCGAAACCTAGTCCAAAGCCTGCATGTCTGGTACCGCCATATTTTCTAATATCCAGATACCACCAATAATCCTCTTCGTTTAGACCTGCCTCTTCCATTCTTGCCAGTAAGACGTCTAAGTTCTCTTCTCTTTGGCTACCACCGATGATCTCACCTACACCCGGCACTAACAGATCCATAGCGGCTACAGTTTTTTGGTCATCGTTCATTTTCATGTAAAACGCTTTGATTCCCTTAGGATAATCAGTAACAAATACTGGTTTTTTATAAATCACTTCTGTTAGATAGCGTTCATGCTCTGTTTGCAAGTCGTGACCCCATATAACAGGATATTCAAAATCAGCTTTATTCTTTTCTAGTAATTCAATGGCCTCCGTATAAGTAATACGTTGAAAGCTGTTATTAACCACATTATTCAAACGTTCTATTAAACCCTTATCTACAAACTGATTGAAGAAAGCCATTTCATCAGGTGCATGTTCTAAGGCATACTTAATGATGTATTTAATCATATTTTCTGCCAAATCCATGTCATCATCTAAGTCAGCAAATGCAATCTCTGGTTCTATCATCCAAAATTCCGCAGCATGTCTTGCTGTGTTAGAATTCTCAGCTCTGAATGTAGGACCAAAAGTGTAGACATTTCTAAACGCCATGGCATAGGTCTCTACGTTTAATTGACCACTTACAGTAAGGTTGACTTCTTTGGAGAAAAAGTCTTGACTGTAATCAATTGGACCCGCTTCAGTCTTTGGTGGGTTAGTCATGTCCATGGTTGTTACTTTGAACATCTCGCCTGCACCTTCACAATCGCTACCGGTGATGATAGGTGTGTGGACATAGACAAAATCTCTTTCTTGAAAAAACTGGTGAATTGCATAAGCAATGAGTGACCGCACTCTAAAAACCGCAGCGAAGGTATTGGTCCTAGGACGCAAATGAGCTATAGTTCTTAGGTATTCAAAGGAATGTCTTTTCTTCTGAAGGGGATAGTCTGGTGAAGATTCTCCTTCTACGACAACTTTGCTTGCCTGTACTTCAAAGGGTTGTTTAGCTTCAGGTGTGAGCACTAACTTGCCTTCGATCATAATAGCTGCACCTACATTAAGGGCAGATATTTCTGCAAAGTTCGGAAGATCGCTCCCTATAACCACTTGTAGGTTGTTAAATGCTGAACCGTCGTTCATAATGACAAACCCAAAATTATTAGACGCCCTTACACTTCGAATCCAACCAGATACTTCTATGGTCTTATCGCTATACTGCTCACTACTTTCATAAAGTCTTTTAATTAGTATATTACCTTTAATTGTACCACTCGTATTTTCCATCATTCAGCTCCTTTAGAAATCTTCTAACGCCATTATACCATAGGGATAGAATGAATCAATAACCTAGGTATAAAAGTATAATTATACCAAAAAAGTTATAAATAATCCCATTATTCTTATGCTATAATATTGATAGACCAATTAATCAACCTGAAAGGAAGTATATCAATGGACCCACGTATAAGAACACTTGCCCACAATTTAGTGAACTACTCATGCAAAGTGAGGGAGGGCGAAAAAGTTTTAATTAATCATATTGGACCTGATACAACATTACTTACTAAAGCAATAATCGAAGAAATCTATATAGTTGGAGGTCTCCCCTTTGAACAGAATATGGATATGAGACTCCATCGTGAAATGTTACTAGGTGCTACCAAAGAGCAGATTGAGTTAAAAGCAAAATGGGATGCAGGACGTATGGCGGATATGGATTGTTTCATAGGCGTCAGAGGGACGCTGAATGCTTACGAATTAAGTGATGTTCCCCCTGAAAAGATGGCTCTTTATGACAAGTTCTATGACACACCCATTCATCATAAGATTAGAATCCCTAAAACCAGATGGGTGGTCCTTCGTTATCCTACAAACGCCATGGCTCAACTGTCAAGTAGTAGCTTAGATGCTTTTGAAGATTTCTATTTCAATGTATGCAATCTTAACTACAACAAGATGTCCCTTGCTATGGACGCTCTTGTTAGTATGATGAATAAGACCGATAAAGTGCGCATTACTGGAAAAGGTACCGATCTCACCTTCTCAATCAAGGATATCCCTGCCATCAAATGTGATGGCATCTTAAATATTCCAGATGGCGAAGTATTCACAGCACCAGTTAGAGATTCAATCAACGGCATACTATCTTATAACACACCTGCTGTTTTTAAAGGCTTTACATTTGAAGACATCACCTTTGAATTCAAGAATGGTAAGATTGTGAAAGCAACTGCCAACGATACAGAAAGAATCAACAATATTTTAGATGTGGACGAAGGCGCTAGATATATCGGAGAATTCGCAATTGGTCTTAATCCATACATCCTTGAACCTATGAAGGAAACACTGTTTGACGAAAAGATTATGGGCAGCATTCATATGACACCAGGTAATTGTTATGCCGAGGCGCCTAATGGCAACAGTTCTGATATTCATTGGGATTTGGTTATGATTCAACGCCCTGAGTATGGTGGTGGTGAGATCTATTTTGACGACGTGCTTATTAGAAAAGATGGCTTATTTGTAGCCCCCGAACTATTGCAACTCAATCCAGAAAATCTTAAATAGAGCTACAAAACAAACAGCTTATGCTAAGAACTTAGGTTCCAAGCATAAGCTGTTATTTTATTACTGATGATAGGTATCAAACTAAAGTATTTTGGTTAAAACACTGACTTGTTGATCTTCTTCGCCAGGTAGATAAAAGGCGTATCCAAGATAGCTACAACAAACTTAAACAAATAGGTTGTCACTAAGATACTGATAAATACTTCTTTTTCAAACATACCGTAAAACGCAATGAATGTGAAGACCACAGAATCGAGTAGCTGTGATACTGCCGTTGAAACGTTATTCCTAATCCATATATTCTTGTTGCGCTTTTTCCAAAAATCATACGCCCATGTGTCATGCATCTGACTTAAGAAATATGCCACAATACTAGCGAAGGCTATCCTTGGAATAATACCAAATATATTTTCTAAGCTATCTTGTACCCAGTCACTTTGATCTGGTACAAACTTCAAACTGATGGTCATGAGTATCGCCGTAACGAGCAGGGTGAACATACCAATAAACACACCTTTTCTTGCTTCTTTTATACCGTGTTTTTCACTTAGAATGTCTGTGGCAAGAAAACTAGTGCCGTAGATGATGTTACCAAGGGTTGCGACATGGTCAAAAAGCATAACCGTTTTTAAGACTTGGACATTAGCTAATATGGCTGCTATAGCAATCCACATAAATAGACCTACCTTGCCAAACAACTTGTATGCTAATAGAATCATGCCAAAATTGACGATCATAAATAGTATCCATAATAATTCGTTATTCATTTTACCTCCTAGTATTTGTTTAAAGTCAGGTTTGCCTAGCGAACTGACTTATATTGATTGACAACGTTTCTGATTATAACATACTATATGTGACGTGACAATCCTTGTTTTTTAATACTATTGAATCAATATTTAAAACTATGTTAATATACCAAAAGATAAGTCTATGATATAATACAACAAGCACGAACCTTCAGGAGGTATTATGACAACTAAACCTAAACGTCTAAGACGTTATTTTTTGCCACTCATACTGATTTTAATTCTGATCTTCGACATATTGTTTGAAAAGTCTAATATTGAATATAAATCCTACACCATAGAACATCACAATATTCCAAACGCATTCGATGGTTTTAAAATCATACAACTAACAGATATACATTACAAGGCAGCCAGCAATACTGATAATCTAGAACAAATGGTGCAAGATATCAATGAACAAAACCCTGATATTATTATCCTGACTGGGGACTATATAGATTTTGGTGAGCAATACATTGAGCCTTGTACAGAACTTTTTTCAAAGCTGAGAGCCACTTATGGTATATATGGGGTCCTTGGCAACCATGATGGTCGAGGTTATCATAATCTGATTGTTACTGCTTTTACAGAAATCGGCATACAGATTATTGAAGAGGATTACACCAGAATCAACATAGAAAATCAAACTATCTATCTATGTGGTGTTTCAGACCTAGGTAGCAATAACCCCGATTTAGATAAAGCCCTAGTAGGTGCAAAAAAAGAGGACTATGTGATATTGCTATCTCATAATCCCAACTTCATAAAACAGATTGATTCACGTCATGTGGACCTGATGTTCAGTGGTCATAATCATGGTGGACAAATCACATTGTTTGGTCTATATGCACCGTACTTACCAGATTCTGATACTGACCAAAGTTTAGTGACTGGACAATCCATAGTTGATGATACCACAATCATCGTCTCTAACGGCATAGGAACAACGGTACTTAACTTACGTTTTTTTGCAAGGCCACAAGTGGTTATTACAACTTTGTGGGCTGATTGATATTAGGATATACCACTTTCACAATATTGCTTCACTATATGTGATTGGTAGGTTGTTTTTTCTTGTGTTAACTTTGAAGCATTAGCTTTGGTGGTCATCTGTATCTGAAAGCTCTTTCAATTGTTTCTTATAGCTACCCAGTTCCTCATGTAAGCCTACTTGCATTAATGCACTACATATTAACTCGCGTAGCATTCTAAATATAGTACGGCGCACTGAAGCAATGTCTGCAACCAGATAACCAAAGTGCCTGTTATTGTCATATATCGAAAAAAACGCCAAGTCAGCCCTATTTTCATGATACAGCATATGATTAGGCATCATCTCTTTCGTCTTGAATCTTAATGGTTCAAGAACCCTACCATCCTCATATCCGAATATCATATTCACATCATCAGGATACTTAATCTCATACCCGCTATCAACTTCAATAAAGTCATCAAATAAACAGATATAATACCTTTTGAATTTACTTTCTTCAATTGTTTTAAGTACAATCTCAATCATCTCTTTTTTAGTCTGTACAGTGCTCATCTCTTGTATGAGAAAACTAGTTCGGTAATAAAGATTTTTATAATCGTACTCTCTGTGCATATCACTACGTATGGATAAGTTAGTTACAACCACACTCGTTAAATGGGTTATCTCTTGCATAAACTTATACAAGGGGAGTATCATTTGGATTTTATTGATTGTAATGATAAACCCGTATATGAATCCTTGCCAGTCTAATTCTATATCATTTATTAGGATTGACCGTATTATTAACTTATGGAATATCTTTATGAAGGCACCCTCTGTATGCTTCATATGCAAATCAATAATTAAGCCTTCTAAAACTTTTTCGAAAGCTTCATTAAGGTAATCTTCGATTAATTGACCTTTTATCATTTTAGTAAGAATTATAGATATTTTCTTACGATTGGTTATAATGACCTCTTCAAATGATTCAAAATCATAAATGACCTCAGTATCAAATACTTCATATAAGGCTTGTTGAGCCTCATTATAATCTGGTAGTACTTTGG
>JAQICP010000098.1 GCA_027858555.1 Vallitaleaceae bacterium | reverse complement strand
GGGTTTTATCAGAGGACAATGATATTGATGAGATTTTTGCGGATGGTCTTCTTAAGCTAGCGCATCTAGAAGAGATTAGCAAGTCAGATGATCTAGTAAGTAAATTGAAGGCACTTTCAGATAAATTTGATGTAAAATTTGTGTTTAGTGTTTGTTGTGATGCAAAGGCTTTACCAGAGTTCATGAAAGAGTTTGCAGTATAATGCATACAGCATAATGACAAAATAATTAATAAAATGAGTTAAAAGCCCCCAACCGTTATGGTTGGGGGCTTTTTATGCAATGCGAAAATTTTTAACAGGAACTTCCCATGAGCTCAATTTCACTACGAGAAAATGCATACTGGTGGTACGCTTTGTTCTTCAGTCTTACTTTAATTAGTGTAATTGTTTTTTATTGGTTGGCCAGCATGTACGTTGGTTAAAAGTTCACCTTCACTGAGTCCGATCTGACCTGCAACGATAACATATTCTATGCCTATGGATGCTGTGGCAGGAAACTCTGGCGTTGATTGGTCCAGAACTGTTCGATAATCAAATATGGTGATGTCAGCATAACAACCAACCTGCAATCTGCCTCTGAGTGCCATGTCCTCGGATATGGCCTCAAGATGTTTTGCGCCATTGATAGTCATCTTCCGTATGCCGTCCATTAAGGAGAATGCGTCGTCGTCCCTTACATACTTACCAAGTACCCGTGAAAACGTCCCTGCGCCCCTAAAATGATTGTTTGCGGAGTCCTCTAGTTGTATGTTGCCATCACTGCCTATCTGAACATATGGTTCGCTTAATGATTGAACCACTTCATCTTCATCCATAGCAAATGCGATGCATAAACCGCCAATAGAGCGAAAATAATTAAAAGTCTCTTCAGTTAAGCGCAAACTGGTGCCTGCCATCTGCAAGTCACTATACGTAATGTCATATCGTTCTTGCCAACCTGAGTTATAACGCTGCCAATCAATATTAGAAGCCCAAGAATCATAGGGATAGATGTCATAAGTTACATCGTAGCCTTCTACCCTTGCTTCATTGATCATAGCTAATGCCTCGTCCATACAACCAGTACCACCAGTTGAATGCAAGTGCATGAATTGAACAGGTGCATTTAATTCTTTTGCATAACCGAGCACCTCTATAACCCCATCAATACCAGTGAATTCACCCGTAAGAGAAGAATATCTGGCGTGAAAATGTGTAGGAATATCGTACTGGGCCGCCACTGTCATCATAGCTCTAATTTCTTCAGGCGTGGTACCAGGATAATATTCAGGACTAAATGATAAGGCAAGTGCCCCTGCCTCTATCTCTTCACGAACTCTATCAGCCATGTAAGTAATTTGAGTTTCAGTTGGCGTACCATAAGAACCTATACCTACTGCATCTTCTTGTCTAAGTTTAATAGCGAATACTGAGCCTCCATAATTAACATAAGGTGGGTTGTTTTCGTAGTATGCAAACCAGCTATCAAAATGTACTGAACCGCCATGTAATTGTAGGTTTGTTGTTACGCCATCGGTAATTTTATATTTAGCCACTGTAGGTTCTGGTTCAAACCCTAGCATATCAATAAATCCCGGGCTTACAATCAAGCCAGTTGCATCAATGGTTTCAAATCCAGTAAGATTAGCTTTGGTAATTGTCATGATTTTCTTGTCAGTAATACCAATATTATAACCAAACTTATATGTGTTAGTGTCTGGGTCAGTAACGATACCGTTTAATACAACTACGTCATACAAGTTCGAATCTTGAACACCTGTATCGGGAATTGAATCGTCCTGTGTAATTATAGAAGCCACATTATTAACAATTGTTCTATCAAAGGTAATGGTACTGCCATCACCTTCCAATATAACATATGTATCTCCAGACGCTATCAGCTCAGTTGAATCATTATCTAATTGATGTTTATATATTTCATTAGCCGTACTGCTTTTAATACTGTATAAAAGTGTTGTGAAATCATCTGTTAACTGTACATCATATATGACTGCATCTGACGGATGATCAATCTCTAAAAGATCTAAGTGTTGACCCATCTCATCGTCAATAAATACAACGGTACTTAATTCATTACTCACAGTTTTAACATAGTAAGAACCTTTCATATAACCGTCAATTGTTTTTATATCTGATGTCCTAAGTGAATCGTCAATTACGGTACTGCTGTTTATCAACTCAGCAGCTTGGACCTCTTTGGCATTATCGATTGTAAAAGTAGTGCCCGAGTATGGGAATGTGCTCATATAGTAGCTATCATCCATTATTGTGTAAATGGTGAATGCGTTGTCTTCTAAGATTACTTTTTCAATAGTACCAGTGATATCAGCTGTACCCTCACCTTCATTAATTACTTGAGTATCCTGATTGGTACTCGACGTATCAGTAACTGAGTTATCAGAAGGCAATGAATTGGTGGTAGGCGTACAACTTATAATTAAAGTTAACATCATAATGCTCACAAGAAGACTTGTGAGCTTTTTAACGTGTTTGTTATTCATCATATAGAATCTTCCTTTCATCATCTATTTTAAGACATTACGCCATTCTAAATCACCACGTTCTAAAGCTTTAATCAATAATTCTGCTGTTGCTAGATTAGTCGCAATAGGAATGTTATGAATATCGCACAATCTTATGATTGATGTGGGATCTGGTTCGTGCTCTTTTTGAGACAAAGGATCTCGAATAAAAATAATCATGTCAATCTGATTATGCGCAATTTGTGAACCTAATTGTTGTTGACCACCAAGATGACCTGCCAAGTATTTATGGATTGATAAATTGGTGACTTCTTCAACTAACCTACCTGTTGTGCCAGTGGCGTATAACTCATGTTTAGTGAGAATATTCCTATATGCTATACATAGGTTTTGCATTAACTTTTTCTTTGAATCATGTGCAATGAGACCAATATTCATAATTTTTCCTCTCTATTCATTAATCGATTTTCTTTGCATGCTAATATTAAGTACAAAACCAATAGCAATCATATTCGTCAATAATGAACTGATACCAGCACTTATAAAAGGTAGTGGCAGTCCTGTATTTGGCAAGACACCGGTAACAACACCAATATTAACATAAGTTTGTATACCAATCATCCCAACAATGCCACCAATTATTACCTTTGCAAGATGATCTTTGGCTGTCCTTGCTATCCATAAACATTGTAACAATAGCAAGAGAATCAAACCAATTATGACTGAGCAACCAACAAATCCAAATTCTTCGCCAATGATGGAAAAAATAAAATCTGTTTGTGGCTCAGGCAAATAATTATACTGATTAAGCTTTCCATTGTATAGACCTTTACCATTCAATTGACCAGAACCGATTGCCTGTATGGAATTTTCAGTTTGTAATTTGTCAGCAGGATCAGCGTTATCAGGTGAAATCAACGT
>JAQICP010000558.1 GCA_027858555.1 Vallitaleaceae bacterium | reverse complement strand
CGTCTATGACATTATTCGAACCATCGATTACCTAGAGGGCCGCGCAGATGTTGACCATGAACGCATCGGCTGTATGGGCATATCAGGCGGTGGTCTAGTCTGTGCGTTTGCAAGCGTTCTAGACGCCCGTATTAAAGTCAGCGTAGTCAGCGGGTACGCCAACACGTTCAAGGACAGCATCATGGGCATGGCGCATTGTATCGACAATTTTGTACCTGGTCTACTTGAAGTGGCGGAAATGCCAGATATCATTGGACTGATAGCACCAAGACCATTATTAATCGAAGCTGGTAAGCAGGACCCCATATTTCCTGTAAAAGCGAGCCTTAAAGCTTATAGTCAGGTGCGTAAGATTTATGGTGTACTTGGGCAGGAGAATCGATTGGACATGGACTTGTTCGAAGGTGACCATCAGATATCAGGAAGAAAAGCCTATGATTGGTTTGATCGCTGGCTGTAGAAGATAATGCCAATCCATAGTAAGTATTCCCCCTATAATAGGAACCTGTTATATCTCAATGGATACAGTAAGCGGTAGGATATGGTATTATTTATATATAGTTTGTACTTAGAGAAAAGATATAATAATCATTGATGTTATATAGAAAATGGAGGATGTATGAATAAAATACGTTTTGGTATTATCGGTTGTGGTGATGTTACGGAAAAGAAAAGTGGACCTGCATTCAAAAAAATTGAAGGTTCGGATCTGACCATGGTTATGCGTAGAGATGAAGAAAAACTTATAGACTATGCTAAAAGGCATAAGATTGATGCATATACAACAGATTATAAAACGTTGTTAGATAGTCAACTTGTAGATGCAATCTATATTGCTACACCACCAAAATGGCATCATTTTTATGTGCTTGAAGCAGCAAAGTACAAGAAACCCATATATGTGGAAAAACCTATGGCATTGTCAGTTGCAGAGTGTGACGAAATGGTTAATGTGTGTAGAGAATATAATGTACCTATATTTGTTGCTTATTATCGAAGAGGTCAAGAAAAATTCAAACATGTAAAATCTCTAATTGAAGAAAAGGCGATTGGTGAAATCAGGTCATTTCACTATGTATATACAAGCAAACTGCCAGAACTTAATCCTGATAGGAATTGGATGTTTAATAAAGAGGAATCGGGTGGTGGATTATTGTATGATATGGGGTCTCATATGATTGATATTCTGCTATTCTTTTTTGGCGAGGTGAAATCAGTATATGGTCATTCAGATAATCAATCTAATAAATTTAGGGTCCACGACGTGACTACGGGCATGATTGTATTTGAAAGTGGTGTAGGGGGTAGTGTGCAAATGACTTTTAACGGTAATATGGAGGAAGATGAATTGGTTATCGTAGGGAGCACGGGCAGTATTCGGCTTTCTGTCATGTCAAATGATCCGGTGAGTGTCATAAGAGATAATATAAGAAAAGATACTTCTTTTGACGATTTAGAACATGTGGCACAACCGTTTATTCAAGAAGTAGTCGATTGTTTACATGGTACTAATAATATGGATAGTACCGGTATATCAGGTTTGAAAACTCAAAAAATTATAGAAGCTTTAGATATGGAAGTATAGAAAGTTTATAATTTACGTTAATGCCATTTAATATTATTGCCATACCACTGGCAGTGATGCAACAAAATTATCACTTTTGAAATACAAGGAGAGAACTGTCTTAACTTATGATATAATTAGGACATAGTTAAATTAGCTGAATGAATTATGGCGTGCACACATAGGCTATGATACATTTGGCTTTTTTTGTAAAGGAGATCAGTGGTTTTTTTGAAAAGGGGATATATGGATAAAATTGCAAGGATCAAATTAAGGTTTCTACTATTATTACTAGGTATACTGTTTGTACTAAGTGGGTGTAAGAAAGCTTATCAGCCAGAAACCGAGTTGGATATTTCTTTAGACGTATCTAGTGAGGAAATTACCGGTTATATAACGGCAGGTTTCTTGTATAATAGCAAGATTGACCATATCAGTGATGAGGTACAGACATTTCATGAGTTAAGAACAGATGGTATCGATATGCTTATGGATTATATTGATGCGTGTGCAGAGGAAGCATTGTTAGTTAATGATGGTCTTTTGTCACTAGAGATTTTAGTTTTGGACCAGTTGGATGAGATACAAGTCAATGCTGATATTACCAGCTACTCAGAAGCGGTAATCAGTAATATTTATGCATTTAGACTATTGCTGGATTCGAGTGTAGAACAAATGAGCGTGTATCAAGCCGTCGACACTAAAAATTCATTAATTCTAGCAGAGGTAGATGGTTATATACTCAGTACAACCAGTGATTTAGTAATTACAGAAAATGCTTATACCACCTATCTGTTGGATCAACTGGCATATATAATCTATATAATGGGTGAATACGAGCTGGACATGGCGTATCTGTACAATGAAAGTTCAGCTATATATGAAGAAGAGATTGCAGAAGCTATGAAAAGCATGTTGTTTAATTATGAAGTAGCTGGTGAAATACATCAAGTGATCATATCTGCTGATTATTATAGTACCAACTATTTTTTGGATTATGCAAAAGACAGATTTGAATTAGCTCAGGAATTAGAGGATGACGATAAAATAGATATTGATTCAGATATGGATATAGAGGCACTTTTAGATGCCCTTGATTATATAGAAGATAATATGGAAGAACCAACCTATCTGCTCACCCGTCAAGGTGGCGTGATGAATGTCGCTAAAAAAGATGACATACTAGAAGAGGCAAACGATCTGTTAAGTGCCTTAGACAGCCAGCCTGAACAAGAAGATCAAGGCTATGGTGTGCCTGAATTTGAAGAGACTATGGAAAGCCGAGTTGATGGTATTGAATCTGCAGGCCTACCTATTAACCTAGATGCATCAGCAAGATTGGTAATCCCATCTGATCAAGTAGAAGCTTTGAATAAGACAGCTACTGAAACCAAAATTGATATTGGTGCATTAGCCATGAAGATTGATATGGGGACATATCTACTGAGTGCATTTAATCAAAGTACCAACATCCAGTATGATAAAATACTTGAGCAATTGAGTATTACCCTTGTGGAGTATGGCGATAGGATGACACCAGAACAATTGGATGACATTAGAGAACTTATAAACGGCGAGCTAGAGACCCTGCTCGGTGATAATAAAGCAGAATTTGTTAACGCGATACTCAGTACAACAGGTGCAGAATTAATACAGAGATTTACTGAATGGAAAGACAACACAGCGCATTTTAATACATATGATTTTACAGCCAATGATCTAGTTTCTTTGGTTAATGCTTTAGGCATACAGATTGAAAGCATTAATCTGACGCAACCAGTTGAAGATGCTAGTGAGCCTGTCACAATCCAAACAGGCGACTTTGAGTTATTTGCCAGTGATTATGAAGCTGCTCTCAATCAAGAAGTACTGTTTACACTAGAGCACGCCGAGGAGATTGCTTTCTTTGAATGGTCAATGGATGATGGGCAGTGGTTTGCAACACAATCCAATGAGTATCTCTATGCATTCACTACACCAGGTGAATTCGCGGCAGAAGTAAAATGTTTTGATTCTCAGGGGATTTTACTTGGAAGTGCCACATGTCGTGTAGACGTAATTGATACGGGAGACACGTCAGGTATGGATGCTACTAGTGCCAGTGTACTAGCATTAATAGTAGAACCTAAAGACTTAGAAGGTCTGAAAGCCAGTGAAGGTCTTGACGCCATTATGATGTTTGCTTTTGGAGTAGCTTTGCCAGAAGAGGATCCGGGTGACGAGGGATTGTATATATATGATGAGTATAGATGGGTACGTGTGGCTAAGAATTCTGATGGTACATTAGGTGCTATTAAAACCTATGATTGGAGCGAAACGGATCAAGTGACTTACGCTAACACCATAAGGTTTTACTCTACAGGTAGTCTATTTATTAGAGAAATCCATCAAGAATCAATCACGGATCAAAAGAAAGCTGCTTTTTTCGGTGGGTTTAGCAATGATAATATATACGAATATGGCTGGCATGCCACTTATTTCGAAGTCGAAGGTAATCTGGAATCTGTACTACATTACTCAAAAGAATCAAAGATTGATCAGATAGCAATCAGCTATTTTGATTCAGGTGAAGTAAGAGCTACTAGAGAGATTACCTACACAGACGGATTAGAAGGTACAAGTCTAGTGATCAATTATGAGAATGATACCTATGGCTATTATAAGTATTTGGAAGAAGAGCGAACAGTCGTTTTTGGTGAACGTGGGAGATATATCGGGACTTACGATGTAGTGGAATGGATTGAAATTGGTGGTAATAGAGATGGTACTTTTATACAATATCACCCAGATGGATCCATTAACACAGAGACAAGCTATGTAGACGGCGAATATGATGGACAATATACAACCTATCTATTAGATGGTGGCATTAATGCCAGCGGTATGTATGTTCTAGGTGAGATGGATGGTACGTGGACCAAATATGATAGTAATACACATGATTACTATACAATAGAATATAATATGGGTGATAAGGTAGACTAGCAATCAAATTGTGAGGAATACAAATAATAGCAGTGGAAATCCCAGCTTGTATATGACATTCAGGTCAATAGAAAGTTCGCCATAGGAGTTTTCAAAGAAATATCAAGGGAACAATGTATACTGAAAGTACAATTTGTTCTTAATGTCATAGGTCTATAGAAGCGCATATGACTTTATGTTAATATTAGAAAAAAGAAGACAATAAAAAAGGTAATAAAAGGTTAGCAAAAGGGTAATAAAGAGGATGACAAAAAGGAGACAGTATGAAGATTAAGAATAAGGTTATATATTTTTGTGTAATATTTTTAATATTAACTTCTCTAACAGCAGGAGGACAAACAGAACAAATCAATGTGACAGTTAATGGCACAGCTGTGATTTTTGATCAGCAGCCCTATGTTAATGCTCAGAATCGAACCATGGTGCCAGTACGTTTTGTAGCAGAAGAACTGGGATGCGAAGTGGATTGGGACAAAGAAAAACAGCAAGTGCGTATCACTAATGACACTACTCATATTGAGCTGGTTTTAGGTGAAAACAAAGCCTTGGTTAATGATCGACTGGTCTATTTTGACACGTCAAGTGAGGTGGAAAATCAACGAACCATGGTGCCGGTGAGGTTTATTAGTGAGACATTAGGTGCATCGGTGGTATGGCATCAGGAAAGCTATGAAGTAGAGATTGTTATGAATCAGAAAACCTCAGCCGAACTTATATCAGGCACTGTCTATTATGTATCGAATGATGGGTCTGACAGCAATGACGGTTTATCAGAAGCCACAGCATTTCGAACATTGGCCCATGCAGGTGAACAGGCATTAAACCCAGGAGACGCCCTGTTATTAAGAAGAGGCGATACATATAGAGAAAGATTGTACGTGCAGTTTTCAGGTAATGAAGATAATTGGATTACTTATGGTGCTTACGGCAGTGGTGACAGACCAAGGATTTTAGGCTCTGACGCCCTTTCTGAGTGGACTCAAGTGTCCGGTAATATCTGGCGCTCTGAGACAGAGGTTGAAAATCCCTTTGGTGCTTATTATGATAAGGGTGAAGTGTTTTTCGAGACTTTAGACAATCAGGTGGATTGGGGTGCTTATCAGGAGGATCAAATCATCAGTAGTTTGGAGAAAGAATTTGACTGGACTTACATAGACGGACAAGTGTATGTTTTTGCCAGTGGCAATCCATCGCAAGTGTATAAGTCCGTAGAAGCGCCACAAAGAAACAACTGTATCTATTTTCCAGAGATGAGTGGTGGTACATTTACTGAAGAAGACACGGTGGAATATATCAGGATTCAAGATTTGGAAGTGATGTATGCCAGACGACAGGGCATATATGTAGGATACAGTGAAATAGTTGCTCGCGGCCTACATATCACAGGTTGCCATATCGGATACATAGGCATTAAAGGCGGTTCTTCTGCTTATGGTATAGCTTCTTGGTATTCAGATATGACCATAGACTATAATGTGATTCACGATTGTGGTAGAAGAGGCATTTCCATCAATACCTATACTGATAATACGGAAGATATGAGTGTCAGTAATGTGCTGATTGATCATAATTATATATATAATGGCTATCACACCACAGGACCTGATATATCATCAATCAGCGGATTGGGTCATCATTTTTATGATTTTACTATAAGCAATAACATATTTGATGACACGGGTATTGAACACATTGAAGAAACCAGCAATGTGATCTACATTCAAGGAAATGGCAATGTCTACGAAGATTTTTCGATTTATAATAATGTGATCTATGGTGCCACATCCCGAGCGATGCTGATTAAAGACATTGATGGGGTGAACATATGGCACAATACGATCTACGGCGTACACCCAGAGGCAAGACCATATGGTATGGTGACGTTTGGGGAAGCGACAGGTATTGATTTTAGGAAGAATATTATTCACGGCACATTACCAAGCAGTAGCTTCGATGCGTATTGCGTATTGGATGAAAATGGCAGTAGCTTTGTTGCACGTGATTACAACTTATATTACCAAGATGATCCAAAACAGCAATTCACAGGCAGTTCCACTATAGGTGGTTATCCTAATATGTCACAGTTTTCACAGTGGCAAAGTGAAACCGCTTGGGACGCCCATGCGCCATTACCTGCCAATCCCCTTTTCTTAAGGGTTTATGAAGACCTTAGAGTGGATTCCATTTCACCTGCAGTTGGTGCCGGAGTATATATCATAGACGTTCCTTATGATCTCTTGGGCAATAAAAGGGACACGAGTAATCCGACCATAGGAGCTTATGAGTATATCGAGGTTAAGTAGTATAATTCATACAAAGGACGTGATCATATAAACAAGCATAAGCACCCAGAAATCTATCATAAGCACATTAGTAAGAACAAGTATTTTGAAGGTTGGTATTATAAACAGGTCTCTGCAGATAGTAAGCATACAATCTGTCTTATTCCAGGCGTCAGCTATGATAGTGAGGGTGCTCATAGTTTTATTCAGTGCCTTCACTACAATGAAGAAAACGGCATAGAAGCTTATAATATTGATTATGATATAGGAGATTTTAAAACCTTAGAAGCACCTTTTGAAGTCTCTATTGAAGAGAATCGTTTTAGCTTTGATGGTATCGATTTAGATATTAGTAATAAAGAGCTAGTTATCAAGGGGCATATAAGTTTTTCTGGTATTACGCCAATTGAAACCAATCTTGTGAGCCCTAATATTATGGGGTTTTTTAGCTATATCCCTTATATGGAATGTAACCATGGTATTCTTAGTATGAATCACAGACTTCATGGCAGTATAGAAATTAATGGGACCCTTGTTGATTTCACAGATGGTAAAGGTTATATTGAAAAAGATTGGGGCCGTTCATTTCCCAGCAACTATATATGGGTACAATCAAACCATTTTGATAATCCTAGTGTGAGTCTTTTTTGTTCTATTGCTAAGATTCCTTTTGTGTTGTTCTCTTTTACTGGGTTAATCTGTAATTTTATTCATAATGAATCTGAATATCGTTTTGCCACTTACAATGACGCTAAACTCACCATTAGAGAAATGTCGGATCAATCATTTAATATTCGTTTAAAGAATAGAACCCATACACTTTTTGTAAAAGGATCAATTGAATCGTCCAAAGATTTACTCGCACCGAAGCTTGGTTCAATGAACACAACTATTAAAGAGGGGCTATCTGGAAAAGTCCATATAATCCTCAAGAAGAATACAGGTGAAATTATCTATAAAGGCACAAGCCATCAATGTGGTATTGAGCTTGAATATTGAGGCAATTGAATCCAGGGATACGTGATTACTGACAACTGTTATTAGTGTGATTTATTTAGGTAAGTTTCGCAGAATAAGTCTATGTGCTATTACCATTGATATTTTTTAGTATTAGAGGTATTATTATATCAATGTGCTGTAAAAGAGTAACCTATGAAAGGGTGTGATATAAATGCAAACATTATCCAATAATCTAATTTTACCCGATAACTACAAAACAGAACTAGATATACAAGAAACTGAACGAGCGATTAAAGACATCAAGGATTTTTTTGAAAGAGAACTGGCTAGAGCTTTGAATTTATCAAGAGTCTCAGCACCTTTATTTGTTCGTCCTGAAACGGGACTCAATGATAACTTGAATGGCGTGGAACGTCCGGTTTCTTTTGAAGTCCTTTGTATCGACAATAATCGTGTGGAAGTGGTCCACTCATTGGCTAAGTGGAAGCGGATGGCATTGAAAAGGTATAATTTTAATCAAGGCGAAGGACTTTATACAGATATGAATGCTATCCGTAGAGATGAAGAGACAGATAATCTGCATTCCATCTATGTAGATCAGTGGGATTGGGAAAAGATCTTATCAAAAGAAGAGCGTCATACGAAGACCCTTAGGAGCATCGTTAAGTCCATATATGCAGTGCTTAAGGAAACAGAAGTGCATGTCTCTAATAAATATAAAAACATTAGGACTTATTTACCTGAAGAAATCACTTTTATCACAACACAGGAATTGGAAGACCGGTATCCTACTATGTCTCCTAAAGAGCGGGAAGACAGCATAGCTAAAGAACACAAAGCGGTCTTCATCATGAATATTGGTGGCGCGCTGAGTTCCGGTGAAAAACATGATGGTCGAGCACCTGATTATGACGACTGGTCATTGAATGGGGATATCATCTTCTGGTATCCCACATTAGACCGTTCTTTTGAAATATCATCCATGGGCATTCGTGTCGATGAAGAGATTCTTATAAAACAACTTGGTTTAGCGGGTTGTGAGGAACGAAAGACAATGCCATTTCATAAAGATATTTTAGAAGGGCGATTGCCATACACAGTAGGTGGTGGTATCGGTCAGTCAAGACTCTGTATGTATTTCCTGAAGAAAGCACATATCGGCGAAGTACAGTCGTCCATCTGGTCAGATAGAATGATTGAGGTATGTAGAGAGAATAATATTGACCTGCTTTAATATTTATTAAAGAATAAAAAAATAACAACCACATCTAATACTAAGATGTGGTTGTTATTTTGTATTATGTACGCATTCATTATGTACTATTTATTCATGCAACACTGTTTGTATTTACGGCCACTACCACATGGGCATGGATCATTACGACCAATTTTAGGGTCTTTAACCACTATTTTGCTTGTATTATAAGCTTTTTTGATTTCTTTGCGTTTTGCATCGGTTAAAAGGTTATCCCACTGTGGTAAGCTATAAAGCCAGTCTGCCTTAGCTTCTAACATATGGAAGTAAAGCTTCTCAGGGTCGATGTCTAATGTGATTTCTGAATTTTTTTCTAATGCATCAATGGTTACGGCGTCTTTTAGACTGTTATTAATACCATCCATGAAACCTACGAAAGTTTCATTATCCATATTGTATGTTTTAGCAAGAGCTGAAAGCTTTCCTGAAATAATAACATCCATATCGCCAAGGATTGCTTCATAGATGACTTGTTCTTTGGGTCAGTAGTCTCCCCAAAAAATATCGTATGCTTCTTGGTCTCGTTCTTTGTAAGCTAAGTCTTTCCATTTTTCATATAATGACATATTTTTCCTTCTTTCTATATTGACTAATGTGAAATATCGTCGATTAGAAATATTATAGCATGTTAGGTTCTACTTGCACAGAGTAGGTTCTTGTGAAATCTGAAGTTGAATCAGCATATCAGGTTCTTGTGTAGTTTTAATAAATGATTAGAAGCGATATTTTCAATGATCATACCTAGTCTATCTAATATATTCTTACAACTGAACCAGTTATATTGAGATGCGGTAAACTTAATGTATGAGCTATATTTCTTTTAGAAGGTTGTAACTGGTAAGGCAACAGTTACAGTGGTACCTTTATCAAGTTCACTCTCATAGTCAATCGTACCATCATGTAACTTAAGGATACTTTTAACAAGAGGTAGGCCAAGACCGGAGCCTTCCTGACTCCTTGACGTCTCCCCTTGATAGAACTTATCAAAGATATGCTTTTGGGTTAATTCAGACATGCCCATGCCTTTATCCTCAATGCTAACAAGTATCTGATTGTTTTTAGTTGTTAACGTAACCCTTAAAGCACCCCCGATATGAGAAAATTTTATGGCATTACTGAGTAGATTGCTCCATACTTGGAAGAGAAGGTTTTCAGCGCCTGTGTAACTAGCAGTCTCTATTTCGATATCCAATTCCAGTTTTTTTTCATGCCAAAAAGGTTCCAGTTGAAGAATGCTTTGACGTAATTGTTCATCTAGTAGAAAAGTGCTTTGCTTTTGTAATATATCTTCTTGTTCTAGTTTTGATAACCAAAGAATGTTAGTTGTTATAGTAGATAGTTGTCCAGTGCTTTCAATAATCATAGTAACATATTGATTAAAGTCATCTTGTGTAATGTTTTCTGATTGGAGGAGCATAGCATAACCTTCAATAGCGGTTAACGGTGTCTTAAACTCGTGAGAAACATTGTTAATAAAATCAGAACGAAGGGTTTCGATACTAGCCAGATCGTTGACCATTGTATTGAAATTCGATGTCATATTTTGGAGCGTTCTTAGTTTGGATTTGTTTTCTAATTGGATTGTGAAATCACCTTTAGCAACTACTTGGGTAGCATGAATAAAGTGCTGAAGCGGCGTAAGGATTATACGACCAATAAAAGTAGTAACAAAAGCGGCAATAAGACCACTTGTTAAAAGAAGCATAATAAGCGGGGTGCCTCTGCCAAATCCTTTTGGTATTAAATCAAAAGTTAATAGGAATAAATAGATTAGACCCATAGCAAAGCCAACTAACATAGAAATAATAAAATTGCTGGCGGCAAAATAGAACCAGAGGTTTTTCTCTTTATAGGGAACTTGATGACTCAGTTTAGATAGGAAAGGTTCTTTGCTTTGGGATTTTTTAAACACTTTTAACCTCCAATTTGTAGCCAAGTCCTCTGATTGTTGTTACTTTAAAATCAGGATTATCGCTAATGTGATCTCGTAATCGATTAATATGAACATCTATGGTACGAATATCTGTATCGCTGTCGATGCCCCATATTTCATCAAAAAGTTGCTGCCTGGTATATGTTCGATTTGTATTTGATGTCAATTTATATAGAAGGAGAAATTCTTTTTGTGGTAATAGCAAAGAGATATTGGACCATTCTACTGTAAAGGTATCAAATAGTAAGGTAGAAGAACCAATGGTTAATTGGCGATCATGAATGATTTGGGATCGCCTGAGTATTGCTTTTACACGAAGCAGCATTTCATTCACATTAATGGGTTTAATCATATAGTCATCAGCACCGTTATGAAAGGCCTGTTCTTTATCCTTAAACTGTTCTTTAGCGGTAATTATAATCATGGGAGTTTCTTTGTTTACACTTCTTATTTGGCTCAACAATTCGAAGCCATCCATATGTGGCATCATCAAATCACTGATGATTAAATCAACATACGTGGTATCCAGTATACCCAGAGCAACTTCACCATTGGTAGCTCGAAGTGTCTTATAGCCGTTTTTTTCTAAAACAATTGAAAAAAGTTCTAATAACTTAAGATCATCTTCAACAACTAAAACAGTAAACATATAATGCCTCCTATCGATGGTGGTTTGTTTGTGTTTATTATACTTAAATAATATCAACTAATTGTTAACTATCAAAAATGCAAGTAAAAATCTTGATATATTTACTTTTAAGACAAGTTTAATAAAGTTTTAAAAATAAATTAGATAAAATTGTGGATTAGTTTAGGCTGAGTTTATATTTAGTTGGTATGCTTCATTATGACAAGAAAGCAATCAACATACAATAGAAAAAGAAGAATAATGGTTTAAGGAAGGAAGTAGCATGAAAAAGAAAAAAATTATAATAATAATCGCAGTCATAGCCATCTTGATTATAGCTGTAATGACAATTATGAATAAGCCGAATTCTGATGCGGCGCCAGTTAGTGAAAAATATAGCGAAGCGACACCAATCAGACAAGATATAAAGACATCATTAAGTGGTAATGGGACATTGGAGCCTGCAGATTCATATACTGTCACATCCATAGTAACAGGGGAAGTCCTCCAAGCTGATTTTAACGAAGGTGAAATAGCAGAAAAAGATGCCCTATTGTATGTGATAGATAGTTCAGCCCTTTCAAACAGTATCGATCAAGCCCGGATGTCATTGGAACAGAGTCAAGTCAGGTATGATCGAAATATTACAAGTATGGAAGATTTAAAAATAAGATCAGATAAAGAAGGTACGATCATTCAAATAGATATTGAAGCAGGTAGCATGGTAAATGCTGGAGAAGTAATAGCTACTATCAGGGACCAGGCTAATCTGATTATGAAGGTGCCTTTTATTGCTAGTGAAGCAGAAAAGATGATACTTGGTACTGAGGCAGTTATAACTTTAAGCAATAATTATGAAACAGTTACAGGCATAATTACCAAGGTGGCAAGTGTGACGAGTATCACAGCTGCTAATGTGATTACCAGAGAAATCACAATTGAAGTCCCAAATCCTGGCGCTCTCAGTGCTGGTATGGAAGGATATGCTCAAGCTGGCAATTATGCCGGTACTGAGATTGGTGGTTTTGAATGGAAGACACAAGAGAATGTAATGGCAATGGCTTCTGGGGAAGTATCACAAATTCTAGTAAGTGAAGGTGAAAACGTAGGAGCAGGACAGCTGTTGGTTGTTCTGATGAATGATACCTTGAGTAATGCCCTTGTAGATAGTGATTATACCATACAAAGCGCTCAGATGTCCTTAGATAAACAATTAGAGGCCCTTGATGACTATGAGATTCGTTCACCAATTGCCGGAACCATTGTTGAAAAAAGTGTGAAGGTCGGTGATACATTATCACAAGTAAACACCTTATGTACAGTCTTTGATATGTCGTATCTGACAACTGTATTAAACATTGATGAATTAGATATCAGCAAAGTTAAGGTAGGTAGCAGTGTAGAGATTACAGTTGAAGCACTAGAAGAGCAAGTATATGAGGGCATCATTACCCGCATCAATATTAATGGTAGTACAATGAATGGTGTAACAACCTATCCTGTAACTGTCAGAATTGATAACATAGAAGGTCTTTTACCAGGTATGAATGCCACATTTAATGTCATTGTTGCAGAGAAAAAAGATGCCCTTGTTATACCGATTTCAGCTATCGAAAGAGACAACCAAGTGCTTATCTATACAGGCGTGGCAAAACAAGATGAGACCTCGGATATTCCTGAAGGGTATGGGTATGTGACTGTTACAGTAGGAATCAGTGACGATACTTATGTGGAAATATTATCCGGCTTAGAGGATAATGATCGAATACTTGTCAAAGAAGTCGTACTTTCAGCTAATGAAGTGAGATTCGGTCCAGGAAATGATGGAGGTGGATTTTAGTGATAGATGAACCTTTAATCGTATTTAAAGATATATACAAAATATACAAAATGGGAGATTTTGAAGTGCGAGCACTCGATGGTGTTAGCTTTGATATATATAAAGGAGAATATGTTGCTATAGTGGGTCAATCAGGGTCAGGTAAATCTACCTGTATGAACATTATGGGATGCTTAGATAGTCCAACAAGTGGCTTATATCATCTGGGAGGCAAGGATGTCAGTGATATGGTGGATGATAGGCTTGCAGAGATAAGAAATGAGATGATTGGTTTTATTTTTCAACAATATAATCTTTTATCTAAATTATCGGTAAAAGAGAATGTTGAAGTACCCATGCAATATGCCGGTATTGATAAAAACACACGCAACGAGAGAATCAATAAAGTGCTTGAACGCGTTGGACTTAGTGATAAGATTAAAAATCGACCAACACAGCTTTCAGGTGGTCAACAGCAAAGAGTTTCCATAGCTCGTGCTTTAGTGGGAGAGCCATCTGTCATATTGGCAGATGAGCCAACTGGGGCACTTGATTCTAAAACTGGCAGAAATGTGATGGAATTATTACGAGAAATTCATGAAGAAGGCAATACAGTTGTGCTGATTACCCATGATAATGAAACTGCCGGAGAGGCTAATCGAATCATACGACTTGAAGATGGAAAGATAGTCTACGATGGTCCACCAGATCACGAGCATGCTCTATTTGCTGGTTTGAAGGAGGAAGTCTATGAGGTTCTTTGAAACGATTGAACTTGCAATTAAGAATCTACTAGGCAGTAAAGTGAGGTCATTATTAACCATGCTTGGTATTATTATCGGAGTAGGTGCGGTTATTATCATTACTTCTTTGGGCAATGGTATGGAAAATTTCATGGTGGATAGTTTTTCAAGTATGGGGACGAATGTGTTAAATGTGACCGTTATGGGAAAAGGATCAACAAGAACATTAGATTTTGACGAACTATATGAACATATAAATGAAAACCAGGATTTATACAATCATATATCGCCAACTGTAAATGTGCCAGGTTCCGTAAAGGTTGGAACTGAGACTCTAGAGCAAACAAGTATGACGGGTGTCAGTGAAGATTACAATGAGTTAAAAAGTCTGGTTCTAAGTCAAGGTCGATATGTCCAATATGTGGATGTGACCAATTATAGTAAAGTTATAGTGATAGGCAGTTATATTGCAGATAATTTTTTTGATGATGACGTAATAGGCCAGACCATGAAGATTAACGGACAAGTTTTTACCATTGTTGGCGTCCTTGATGAAGTGGCGGATAGTGAAAAAGGTGATTCAGATGATATCATCCACCTGCCTTATAGCAGTGCACTCAAATTAGCTGGTAGTAGTGTGATTTCATCCTACGCTGTAGAAGTACGATCAGAAGAAACGGTGGATGCTTCCAAAGAAGATCTGCGTTATTTTCTTTATGATATATTCAAGGATGAAGATGCCTATATGATATTCAGCATGTCAGAACTCTTAGATACCATGACCAGTATGATCAATATCATGGTTGTTATCTTAGCAGCTATAGCGGCTATTTCCTTAGTGGTAGGAGGCATCGGTATTATGAATATTACTTTGGTATCTGTCACTGAACGAACACGGGAGATTGGCATTCGAAAATCTCTTGGCGCAAAAAGACATAATATCATGCAACAATTTGTTATTGAAGCGGCTACAACCAGTGCAATAGGGGGCATCATTGGTATTGGTTTTGGTTATCTGATGTCTTCTCTTGGAACATTAGTTATAAGTCAGATGCTAGATGAGGATATAAGTCTGTTGCCAACTTTAAGTTCGGTCATGATTGCGTTTGGTGTTTCAGTAACCATCGGCATTGTATTTGGCTATTTGCCTGCTAGGAATGCAGCGAGACTTAATCCGATTGATGCACTTAGATATGATTAGATTATTAATATGAAGAATTAAGCATACGAAGAACTAGAACACATGAAGAACTAGAACACATAAAGAACTAGAACACATGAAGAACTAGAACACATATAAAACTGAACAACTTGGAGGAAGAAAAATGAGAATAAAGAATATATGGATCTATGCTGTTGCAACAATAATCATGGTAAGTATGATGAACATACCAAGCTATGCCACGGCAGATGAGACGATTGATATTGTCCAGTACTTAGGCGTTATGACAGGTAATGAAAAAGGCAATATGAATCTTGATGACGGGGTCACCCGTGCAGAAATAACCAAAATGTTGGTTATGGCTTCGACGTTAAAAGATCAGGTAAGTGGTAACAGCTATGTATCGGTTTTTTCAGATGTATCTTATAATCATTGGGCTGCAGGTTATATAAAAGCAGCACTTGATGCAGGATGGGTGAAAGGTTACATAGATGGTAATTTTAAACCAAATCAGCCAGTCAAACTAGAAGAAGCAGTGACAATGGCACTCAGAGTGATTGGGTACGATCAAACCAATTTGATGGGTGTATATCCTACAGCACAACTGAGTCAATATGAAGTGCTTGAATTAGACCTGGGTATCAATAAGAGCAAAGGCGAATATCTAACTAGAGAAGAATGTGCCAAGCTTATAGTAAACTTACTTGAAACTAAAACCTATCAAGGCACATATTATGCGAATGAACTAGGTTATGAATTAGATAGCGAAGGGCATATTGATTACTATCAATTAATTGGAGAAGCCCTTGTTGGTCCGACGGTTGTTACCGATGATACATGGTATTTGGACTTACCGTTTACATACTACGAGGGGACATTTTATAGAGATGGCGCACTTGTAACTAGGATAGACATTCATATTAATGACGTCTATTACTATAATGCCTATTCAAAAAAAATATGGGCTTATAGTGATAAGATACTTGGCACCATAACAGCAATAGGACCGAGTGCAGATAATCCAAAACAGGTTACTGTGAGTGGCAATACTGTAGATGTGTCAACATCAGTTGCAATTGGCAAATTAAGACAAAATGGCACATATGTCATTGGAGATAAGGTAGCCTTACTACTGGGATCAGATAAAACAGTCGTTGATATCATCGATCTCGATAAAGCAGATGGGTTCAGGTATGGCGTTGTGACTGCCACACAAGTAAGTACCCTTAGAAAAGCTGACGGGACATGGCAGATAGCTAAAATGGTAACTGTGGCTGAGGCAGATGGCACTGTCAATACTTATATGTATGATGTAGCGACTACTTTTACAATCGGTTCAGTGGTGGAAGTGACTTTTGCTGGAGGAACCATTAATGTTGAAACGGCTGAACTTCATACGGCTAGCGGTTTGTTCGATATGGATGAAATGACCCTTGGCGGATATTCATTAGCAAAAGATGTCAAAATTATGGATACGAATAGCAAGGGAGAATATGCCATTCTTTTACCAAGTCGTTTAGATAATGTGACGCTTTCATCTGCTAATATATATTCAGTATTTTATAATGAGAAACGAGAGATAGACACCATTATATTACGTGATGCAACAGGGGACTTATATGATTATGGTTATTTGATGTCCACTGAAGAGAACTATTCAACCATTAAGAATATGGATGACTCTACTAGTGAAGTGCTGACCTCTAAGACATATACTTTTTATCTTAATGGCATGGAAAAGTCTGTGACAGTTGAACCAGACAAATGGACCCTTTATAGCGGTGGTATCTATATCAGCTATGACTCCGACGGGATGATAGCTACCATAGCTAATATTGGTTCGTTGCAGGTTCAGGGTATAACGTTGACTAGAATTCAAAGCAATGGCATTACCTATATGTTAGCAGATGACATACAAGTCTATTTCTATGATCAAGGCGAATATCATATATTGGAAACCAGTCCAGTCGTTGATCTGGAAAAATATTATCTCACTGCTTATTATGATGCTGGACGCAGTCTAGGAG
>JAQICP010000467.1 GCA_027858555.1 Vallitaleaceae bacterium | reverse complement strand
TTTTTCTATGATTATTTCCAAAAGATAACAGTAAACTAAAGAACCGCCGTGTACCGAACGGTACGCACGGTGGTGTGAGAGGACGCTAGTCAGATTAACTGACTAGCTCCTACTCGATTACCGTTAGAACAAAAAACAGTCCCTGTTATTCTATTCTAAAATAATACTGACATCAAAAGTCGTTACTAATTATGTATACTATAAGTAACGATGTGATATTATGAGAACAATGTATTTGAGTAAAATAAAAAAAAATAGAATTGCCGAGATGAATAATGGTTCTGTCATTACAATAGTTGGAATATTATACCTAAAGGAGATTCAGCTATAAATTACCTGGTTTTGTCAACACAAGTACCTGTTGTTCTTTCAGAAAGTGAGAAGAAGAAACTCTTTGTTGAAGGAAGACAAACTGCAAGATGGATAAATGAGGAGATTGTAAAGATACTAGAAACAGGAGGGTATGATGTTAGTTTATTAAAGAAGGTAGCTGATTTTAAGAACAAATTCTATAGATCAAACAGAGCGAGATATGATCAGGCAACACTAAAAGAGATTTTGCTTATTCCAAGCGAGATTATTATTGATCAGTTGGAGAAAGACTATGAGGTAATGACGTCAATGATCTATGGTGAAGTCATCCCTCTTAGGACAATACTTGAAGGTTTGGATAAGTTGTTGAAAGAAATAAGGGAGTTGGAAGTTTGAGTTATATTAGAATATTATATAGCCCTACAAACTAAAGTTTGTGCGACTAGCACTTGAAATAATAGTACAAGGTACATCTTGGGCTGTCCAAGTTTTTTTAAAAAAAGCTACTGGACTACTCCTTCCATATGGAGTAACTCTACCTATAGGTGCGTCATTGGTAACAATGAGGTGCTAAGCTATAGGGACAATGTGAACATACTGCTAGCCTAAAGCGGTTATCGTCGCTAGGGTAAATATATCACTATGATTAAAGTAATTGAACTGCCGTTAGCTTCGTTAGTTTGAAGTAGAGAAATAAGGCTGTTACTCTATAACCAAAAGGGTACCGAGACGGAACTACATGAGCTTAACTTATCATGTAGGATATGGATAGAATCTCCGGAGTATAGGCAGAATCTAAGGTGATATGAATTGGCTAAGGTGTACAACTAGGTAAGACCAATAAGTTCCTATTCGTAGGTAGGTAATCCGTAAGGTGAGCACAATACTTAGTGGTTAAAGGAGCGCTAGAGAAAGCGAAGGCTATCTTGTAATGGGATAGATAGTGGTTCGAAATTTGCCACAATCTGAAAGGATGCAAACTTCTAGTTGGTCATTTAAAGCGATGAAAGGAAAGAAACTTTATGAATGCAGAGAAGCCAAAAAGAGCTTGCGCTCGGGCATCTACAGATTACGATATTCTATGGGATGGACTCAATTGGTCCGAAGTAGAACTTGTGGTTAATAAACTTCAATCTCGGATTGCTAAAGCTGTCGAACGAGGACGGTATAACCTCGTAAAAAAATTACAATACCTTTTAACAAACTCTTTCTATGCCAAACTGTTAGCTGTCAAACGAGTAACTACAAACAAAGGAAAAAGGACACCTGGAATTGATAGTGAATTGTGGACATCATCCGCGATGAAATATAAAGCAGCACTTAGACTATCAAATAAGGGATATAAACCTCTGCCTTTAAAAAGAAACTACATTAAAAAGTCAAATCGCAAAACGAAACGACCGTTGGGCATTCCAACGATGTACGATAGAGCAATGCAAGCGCTATCTCTTTTGAGCCTCGATCCAGTATCCGAAACAATTCTTGATCCAAAAAGTTTTGGTTTCAGGAAATACAGGAGTACAAAAGATGCAGGGAAATATCTGTTCGATATATTATGTCAGAAAACTGCACCAAAGTGGGTACTTGAGGGAGATATCAAAGCATGTTTTGACGAAATATCCCATGCATGGCTTCAAGATAATATTTTCATGGATAAGGAAGTTCTAAAGAAATTTCTTAAGTCTGGTTATGTATATAAAAACCAGTTGTTCAAGACTAAGTCTGGGACAGTACAAGGTGGGATTATCTCACCGACTTATGCGAATCTAACCTTAAATGGATTAGGAGACTTAATTAGAAAACGTTATTGGAGAACAGCAACAGGACTAATACGTCAAACTGCGAATAAACATAGAGTTCATATCGTTATTTATGCTGATGATTTTGTAGTGACAGCTGACAATAAAGAAACACTGGTGGAAATAAGAGCTATGATAAAAGAATTTCTCGCGGAAAGAGGATTAGAACTCTCAAAAGAGAAAACTGTCATCACTCACATAGATGAAGGCTTTGATTTTCTAGGTTGGAATTTTAGAAAGTATAACAATAAACTAATTGTTATGCCATCGCTAAACTCAGTTAAAAAGGTCAAAGCAACACTTAAAGAAACTGTCAGAGTACACATTGGACACCGTCAGGAACTTTTAATCATAAGACTTAATCAAATAATAACAGGTTGGTGTAACTATCACAAGCATGTATGCGCTAAAAAGGCATTCAACGATATTGACCATTATATTAACCAATTACTGAGGAAGTGGACGATTAGAAGACATCCGAATAAATCGTTTAAATGGAGAAAAGATAGATATTTTGTGAGGATAAACAACAGAGACTGGATTTTTAAATCAGAAACAAACCAATTAAAATTCGCGGCTAGTTCCAAGATTAAAAGACACGTCTTAATTAGGATGACAACGAATCCATATTTTCCAGAAGACCGAGAATACTATCTTAACAGACGACTTGCTAACTCTTGATTTAAGTTAGTTTTAAATGGCTTGAGCCCAGTGAAGTGAAAGTTTCATGCTGGGTTCTTATGGGAGAACGAGGAGGAGACTCCTCTGACTTACCAGACAGCCTGAATAAAGATGGGGATGTAATTTAGCATGATTTGTAGGGAAACTATTTAATGTTGTTATTTAGATAATAGATTGGATAAGGATAACATATGAGAATAAATCATGGAGGAGTGTCCTACTACAATGAAATTGTAACACCGGGGGGAGTATGAAAAAATAATTCAAAAATAAAAAGGGGGTAAAAATGACCTTGCTGTCCCAACATACGGACAGTTTCTTTTTAATCATTGACCGAACACCAGTTCGCATAGTATAATTTACCTAAGCTCTTTCCCTAGCCAAAAGCAACCAAAAACCAGCAATCGAGTTTTTAACTCTTAGAAAGAAGGTAACTATGAATTGATAGGATTTTATATTTAAAGGGAGCATCTAAATGGTGAAGATTAATGACATGTTACGAGAAGCATCAGCAGGATATAATGTAGAGAATCAGTCGAATGAGAATATTTATCATAATACTTTAGCCTTATTGAGGCTTTATAGTAAAGTATTGTGGCGAGTTACTCATTCTATAAATGAAATGAATGAAGAATGTATAGCTATGACCGATAAGAAGTTATCTGATTTTGTTGATATGTTAGTTGATATAGACCCGAGAATTAATTCAGAGAGATTGAATTCTCGACTAGAGAGTATTGAACATAGCAAGAGTATTATAGATTTTATTAATCAATCTTTATTAACACTTAAACAATATCCAGATCAAGGAGATAGGTACTTCGACATATTAAACAGAGTTTATATTAATAAGTTGGATAAACCTATAGAAATACTTGCAGAGCAATATGACATCTCTAGAGCAACTCTATTTAGAGAAAAGAAAAAGGCAATAAATATGTTTGGTGTTATTTTATGGGGCTACATATTTACTGAAATAAAGAATTGACATGACATCAGACATGAGACATGAGACTTAGTTGAGACCCATATGATACTAAATTGATACTGAAATGAGACTGATATGACACTGACACGAGATTTCCTACCTGTTATAATTGCTATGATGGGATTACTAAACAATTAAGCCCTTGACGATGAAAATATAAATTCATTGCCAAGGGCTATTTATTTACCCAAATTTATGGTAATAAAATTTCATATAGCTGCTTTCATTGAAAGAGTAGAAATGGATATTAGGTCACACACCTTGTGCGTGGGGCCTTTTTTATTGCCATTTTCTGGAGGTATCAACAATGAAAGCAGTAAAAAGACCTATTATAAGAAGTCCATAGCTTCCTGATTTGAAACTAATAAATTCATTCGAATCAGGAGGTAAACATGGGAAAAAAAGTCAATGAAATTACAGGTGAAACTAGATATTTTATACCAGTAGACAGTAAGATGTATGAAACAACTGAAGAAGTATATTATGCATATTATAAGATGGAGCGTAGAGAACGTTATTTAGAAGAAAGAAGTCTGGAA
>JAQICP010000433.1 GCA_027858555.1 Vallitaleaceae bacterium | reverse complement strand
TTTAAATACTTAGTCTACTTTTAATATCAACTGAAGAATGCGTTTTGCACAGATGTCCATTTCCTCACGAGAAATGAGACCTAATGACTTAGCTTTAAGTAATCTTTCCGGATAGCCACAGGCCATTTTTACATCATTGCCTGCTTTAACTTCTTTATAATGCTCAGCACAGGTCCACCAATCCGTTGTAACCATACCTTTAAAGCCCCATTCCTCCCTTAATATATCTTCGAGCAAGTCTCTATTTTCTGAAGCTCGATGACCGTTTATAATGTTATAAGCAGACATAATTGTCCATGGATCAGATTCTTTTACGATTATTTCAAAAGCTTTCAAATATATTTCTCTAGCTGCACGCTCTGAAACTCTCGAATTACTATTTTTTCTGTTCGTTTCTTTATTATTGATAGCAAAATGTTTCACAGATGCCCCAATATGTTGTGACTGGATGCCTTTCACCATAGCTGATGCTAATTTTCCTGTTAAAAATGGATCTTCAGAATAGTATTCAAAGTTACGTCCACACAATGGGCTTCTATGAATATTAATAGCAGGTGTCAACCACACAGCAATATTATTTTCTTTAACTTCCCGTGCGCCTGCTTGACCAACGGCATACACAATCTCTTCGTCCCATGTACACGCAAGTAAAGTTGCACAAGGCCACGCCGTCGTATTAACGCCACACTCAGGTGCGATACGAAGTCCAGCCGGTCCGTCAGCAGTCATAATATTGGGTATGCCATATTCAGGCATATTTCCAAAACCAAAAGTATTTGCTACGCCAGTATTGGGTTGGCCACCTAATAGATGTGAAACTTCATCATCTGTCATCTGAGCCAAAAATTCATCTATCGATAATTTACCCTCGCTTACTTCATCAAAAGTATGAACGCCTTTTTTAAAGAGTTCTTTCCAGAGATGATAACTTAGCCTCTCACGGGTTATTGGTGCATAACCCTCAGTCATTTCAACCGATAATTTTTCAAATCCACATGCATTTGGGTCATTTTCTTCTTTTAGTGGCAGTTTTTCAAAACTTCCGTCAGAACACATTCTTTCCTTTAATGCTGTTGGTGTTAATTTCTCGGAAAGTTGTTCAACAACTCGATTTTGTGACACAGTATAGACAAAATCAATTTTTTCAACCTCTCGTACTGAAGTCCCAATATAAAATTCATAGTCACCCATCTCCAAGACATAGGCTGATTTTTGAACTTTTCCTAAGTCATCATAAGAAGCCATTGAATCAATTGAACATTCAAGATTGAGTAATTGTGTTTCACCTGATTTTAATTGACGCGTCTTCTTAAATGCAAGTAGATTTTTTGCTGGTTTTCCAAGCAATCCTTGTGGTGGGCATGAGTAAATCTGAATAACTTCTTTACCTTCTATATCTCCTATATTCGTTACCTTTACTCGAATTTGAATGACTCCATTTTTTTCAGCAACAGATACGATGGATCTATGAAAAGTTGTATATGACAAGCCAAAACCAAATGGATAATTAACCTTGTCTTTAGCTCCTGGAATTGTTTCGAAGTATCTATAACCCACATAAATATCATCAGTATAGTCAACATACGATTCTGACTCATGAAAATTATAAGTTGAAGGATAATCTTCAATTCTGCTTGCAAATGTATCCGATAATTTACCTGAAGGATTGCCAATACCACAAAGCAATTCTGCTGTCGCCAATCCCCCTTCCATACCACCTTGCCATGCCATTAAAACAGACTGTATGGCATCGTCTGAAACAAACCAGCTGGTATCTACCATACCACCTACATTCATGACCACTATGACTTTAGTAAAATGTGCTTTTACTGAAGTAACCATCGCTGCTTCAGCATTTGTCAAATAAAAGTCGCCATTTTCAAACAATTCACTTGATCGTTTAGTCAATTCTGCTTCCTGTACCCAGAGATTTTCATTTTCTGTATCCGCAATACTTTTTCTGTCCCATCCTTCTCCTGAAAAACGACAAATCGTAATAATGGCTGTATCTGTATAGGTTCTTGCTTTAACTAATAAATCTTCAGGTAGGGCAGGCTCTACGGTCATTCCCGGTACGGCACCATGTACATATTGTTTTTCTACATCTTCACGGTAATAATCAGATAATGCTTCGTAGACACTCACCTCTTCTTTTAAAGCTTTCATCCCATCATAAAGGTTTTTGATATATTCAACGGTAACATCTCCGCTTCCGCCACCCCCTTTAACATAATCAAAACTACCCTTACCAAATAAGGCAACTTTAGCACCTTTTTCTAAAGGAAGGACCTCATCCTTATTTTTCAAAAGAACCATGCCTACATTGGCTGCAAGTTTAGATAATTCTCTATGTTGAATTGATGCGGTAACTCTTTCGCCATTTTCACCTAATGGTATATTAGGCTGATACATAACTCTTTGCCATTTTTCCATTATAAATACCTCCTTAAATTGCAATTTATCTTATTCATTTATCTTACTTCATGTACAAATAGATAACAAGTATACGCCATCAAAATATCAACTAACTTGCCCTATCCTCAATCACATGTTCCCTGCCTTCGTGATCCATTCGATTGTTTTCTTTAATGATCAGCTTTGGGTAATAAGAAAAATTAACAACTGGGACATCCCTTTTCATCCTTTAATTCTTTCGGCTCTTATAATTAATTGATATAACAAATAATCGTCAGGCAAATCAAAAATAATATTCCGCTCTATTTCACCAGAACAAAGAATCTGCGCCTGCGTTTAGTATTTTTGTTTGATAGGACTAAATCAACTTTGTATCAAGCTACACTTTCCTATCAAACAAGA
>JAQICP010000424.1 GCA_027858555.1 Vallitaleaceae bacterium | reverse complement strand
ACCTTATCATTTTCCCTGAAAATGGTATTGCGATAAGCTTTTTCTTTTTTATCTTTTATAATTGGATTTAGAGCCGCTTGTAGTGCCTCATTAAGATTATTAACACCAAGCGTACCTTTTCTCATAGGCGTCAACACTTGTATGCCTTCATGACTTTTAACCCCTGTAAATTCAGGTAATCTGGTTTTAATAAGTGTAATGATCTCAGCTAGGCCTTGATTCGCATTGATTCTATTAATAAAGAAAAAATCTCTTTTATCCTTAAGATTAATGCCCTCACCTCGATTGATCTTATGGGCATTAATAACAATATCACTTTCCGCCGCTTGTCTAAATATCTTTTCAAGGGTAATTGTATTAATGGTATTGGACTTGATGATGTCTTTAAGTACATTACCCGGTCCTACTGATGGTAACTGGTCTTTGTCTCCAACTAATATAAGCCTTGTTCCTGGCACGATGGCTTTTAGTAGATGATACATTAACGCTATGTCCACCATAGATGTCTCATCAATGATGACCACATCACATTCTAGAGGATAATCTTCATTCCTTTCGAATTTCTGGCTCATTTCATCTTTGCCCATGGTAATCTCCAACAGTCTGTGGATTGTCTTTGCTGTATACCCTGTCGTTTCAGTCATTTTCTTGGCAGCTCTGCCTGTAGGCGCAGCCAACAAAACTGACATATCCCTATCCACAAAAGCTTCGATAATAGCATTGATTGTGGTTGTTTTACCAGTACCTGGCCCACCTGTCAGAACGAAAACACCAAAATTCATAGCATCAACTATAGCTTCTCGTTGTATGCTGTCCAGTTCAATTTTCTGTTCTCTTTGAATCTTATCAATCTCAGAATCGATTGCATTATACTTCTCTATTGTCACATTAGTTAGATCATATAGTTTGTTAGCCACATACTGCTCCATATTATAATAGGCAATTAGATAGACGGCGTCAAAATCACCTGCATACTCAATAAAAACCTTCTGTTCAAGTTGCAGTTCAAATAAGGCATTTTCTATGCCCAGGCCCTCGGTAGATAATAATTGTTCTGCTGAATTAATCAACATCATCTTTTCTAAATACACATGCCCATTTGTTGTACCCTTGTATAACACATAAGAAAGTGCGGCTTTAACACGCTCTATGGAGTTTGGGTCAAAACCAATACGTGTTGCAATCTCATCGGCAATCTTAAAGCCTATGCCGCTAATTTCCTCGGCTAAGCGATAGGGGTTTTTCCTAATGTAAGGTATGGCGTTATCTTCATATTCTTGGTATATCTTTAGTGCATAGGTAAGTGAAATACCAAACTCTTGTAAGAAGATAATGACTTGTCGCATCCGTTTTTGCTCATCAAAAATACCAGCGATCTCTTGTGCCTTCTTCTCGCTAATACCTTTGATATCTGCTAGTGCATGTGGGTTTGATTCGATAATCTGAAATGTCTCTTCACCGAATTGATCTACAATTCTTTTGGCAAGAGCAGGTCCTATCCCTTTGATAGCACCAGATCCCAGGTAACGTTCCATAGATAGAACGTCCCGCGGGATAAATGTCTGATATTGATCTACTTTAAATTGCATGCCATAGATATGATGAGACGCATAAGTGCCAGTTGCACGAATCTCTTCCCCAACTGATAAATTAAACATCGTACCAACCAGTGTCACTTCATCCGTCTCAGTAAAAACCGAGAGGACGCAGTAACCATTGTCATCATTACGATATATAATTTCTTCTATAACCCCTTCAACTATTTGCATATGTACTCCTATTTTATCGCTGCCCTCAGTATGTCCACTTTATCTGTCTTTTCCCAAGGCAGGTCAATATCGGTTCTACCAAAATGACCGTATGCCGCAACTTGCTTATATATGGGTCTTCTAAGGTCTAAGTCTCTAATGATTGCTGCAGGTCGAAGATCAAAGGTCTTTGTAATCAGCTCAGTAATTTGTTCATCAGGAATAATACCAGTACCATAAGTATTAACAAAAATCGAAACCGGATGTGCTACACCAATGGCATAAGCAACTTCAATCTCACCTTTCTTAGCGATGCCTGCTGCTACTATATTCTTCGCTACATAACGCGCCGCATAGGCTGCTGAACGGTCTACTTTAGTTGGATCTTTTCCAGAAAAAGCGCCACCGCCATGACTTGCATAACCACCATAAGTGTCAACAATTATCTTTCTACCTGTAAGCCCTGAATCCCCTTGTGGTCCACCAATAACAAATCGACCTGTAGGATTGATAAAATACTTAGTGCCCGCATCGATAAGCTCATCTGATATGATAGGCTTAATAACATACTCTTTTAGATCTCTTTGTATTGTCTTTTGGTCCACATCTTCAGAATGCTGTGTGGATATGACAATGGTATCCACTCGAACTGCCGTGTCACCATCATATTCAACTGTTACTTGTGACTTACCATCTGGTCGTAAATACTCCAGTGTGCCATTTTTTCTAACTTCGCTTAGTTTCATTGCTAATTTATGAGCCAATGAGATTGGTAGAGGCATTAATTCCTCAGTCTCATCACAGGCAAATCCAACCATCATGCCGTGGTCGCCAGCACCTGTTTGATCTAGTATCTCTTCATCGGTCTTGTCGATATTCTTCTCATAAGCTTCATCAACACCCATTGCTATGTCTGCTGATTGTTCATCTATGGAAGTCAGTACGGCGATTGTATCGCCATGAAAACCACAATGTGCATCGTTGTACCCGATCCCTTTAACTGTATCTCGTACTATCTTTTGAATATCCACATAACTTGTCGTTGTAATCTCGCCCATGACGAGAACCATACCTGTGGTAACTGCTGTTTCACAGGCTACACGAGCCATAGGATCCTCTGTAAGAATTGCATCTAATACTGCATCTGATATCTGATCACATACTTTGTCCGGATGCCCTTCTGTTACTGATTCCGAAGTAAATAGTCTTTTTGCCATTGTTATTCCTCCTTGTTACATCCAAAATAAATTAATTAGTCCTAAATATACGGCCATGACTATCCAGCCACATACCATTGCGCCTGCAATGACTGTCACGATTGATTTTTTAAATTCTAATCCTATGAGTGCTGCTACTGCAGAACCTGTCCATACACCAGTAAACGGTAATGGCAGGGCTACAAATAGGAACAAACCCAATTGTTCATATCGAACAATATTTTTGCCTTTTTTCATTGATCTGTGTTCGTACCATTCAACAAGCTTGCCCAGTCCTTTAAACCGTTTTAAAAACTGAAAAACTCTTGGTATGAATAGTAAAATAAATGCTGCAGGAAGCACTGCTCCAAGCAAAGTAAATAGATATGCCTGCCACATGGACAAACTAACGCCTGACGAAAAAAATCCGAACCTTGCTTCCATAGCAAACGGTATCGCTGCTTTTTGTTCTAGCACTGGGATAGCTGCCATAAAAATACTTTCGATAATTTTAAGTGCTTCATTCATAATGTCTCCTAGTAATTATATCATTCAATAGAATCTGTTGCTAGACATATGGTTATATAATCAATTAAACGATATCATAACACAATGTGCTATTATGCGTTCATCACCTTCCATAGAGGGTCTGTTCATGACCTGACCTTCTATAACCAAGGTTGAAGATGCACCACCATCTAGATAGCCTGCATATAGACAGCCAGCTTCCATCATAAGCTCTGCCCCTTGATTACCTGTGACACCAGCACTAATGCCTGAGTATCTGCCATCAATCACCATAAAGACCAATTCATTGTTTCCTGTAATACCAACCAAAGTTCTTGGTTGTAAAGAAGTGGTATAACCAACATATGGTTCGTAATCCTTAGCAACATTCTCACCATCATACACAAGCCAACCACCTGTTTGAAATGCATCAACAATTATATCCTCATCAATTTCAGGACTGACAGGGGTTGTTTCAGTTTCTACATCTTCTGTAATATTATAGCTAGTACTAATATCATACCTGAAATCTATCGTGATTGTATCACCTATATTATAATAAAGTTTGGTATCACTTGTAATATGTGTCAGGACATAATCACTATTTTCTGTGGATACAGCTACATCACTTTTAATGATATCTATAATCACATTGTCTTTGATTATATAATTCACACTCGGTCTATATACCCTAGTTGTCCTGCCATAGATTGAATCATATAGAACAAATGCATAGGTTGGTGCTGACACATTAACACCCCATAGTTGAATTGAAGTTAGCTCATTACTAATGAATCCATCAATCTGCATTTCAGCCATATGAACTTGCCGTTCATTATCCATATACACGACAGGACCACCCGTGGAACTGATGCTAAGCATTTTACCATCCTGGGTTATGATGCCGTACGGCATACCAAAACTATTATAGAACATACCATTAACAGCTATTGTAGCATCATGGCGTATGGCAATCTCTGAAGTGGTTTCAAAGCCATAAAATGTGTCAAAGGAAAACCCCTGACTTAGTTTTAATCTGGTATCATCCATATCTAATGTGACTGTGTATATATTCTGGGGATAACCCGCAATATCAAGAGATGTTTTTTGGAGATTGACAGGTATTGTGATAGTGCTAATCGAAGCCAGTATCATGCCAACCCAGATTAATTGCTTGAACATGTTTAACACCCCACTTAAGAAAAGAAATCCACCTAATTATACATAAGCGGGACTAGAAATACAAGTAGAAGTACATGGATTTATACCTGCCATGATTTGTGTTGGGCAAAAAACTCTCTATGATATGATAATTGAATGACTTTTGACTGCTTCATCTACTAAAATTATAGGTCATCTGATACAATTATATAC
>JAQICP010000415.1 GCA_027858555.1 Vallitaleaceae bacterium | reverse complement strand
CTTTAAGCATCTAGTAAATCATCTTTCAAACACTCATAGTATAGTGCAATAGCCTCTTCGAAATAAACTGGTTTACTGAATAAGTAACCTTGCATAATAGAGCACCCATGTTCTATAAGGTAGTTTTTTTGAATTTCTTCTTCCACGCCTTCAGCAATAATTCGAAATCCTAACTTGTGTCCGATATCTATGATTGCTTGTGTGAAAAAATGTTCTTTGCCCTCACGAATAATATCTACAATAAAATTACGATCTATCTTTAGTGTTGTTATCGGAAGATATTTTAGATATGTTAATGATGAGTATCCCGTTCCAAAATCATCAAGTGCAATCTGAATGCCCATATTTCTTAATTCATCCAACTGTTCTCCTGCCACATCAAAGGATTCAATGAAAACAGATTCAGTTAATTCAAACTCTATATACTCAGGTAAAACAACGACTTCATTTAAGATTACTCTTACCCTGTCCGTAAAATTTCTTTGTAGCAATTGGACTACAGATATATTGATGGCAATTATTATATCCGCATCTTCATTTATATTAATGAATTTTGCAAAAGTTGCTGCTTCCCTTATTACCCACTCCCCTATCTGTACTATCGAACCATTAGACTCAGCAATACTAATAAAGTCATCAGGACATATGAGCCCTAATTTCGTACTGTTCCATCTTATCAATGCTTCAAATCCAACTATTTTATCATTAACCATATCATATTGTGGTTGATATAAGAGATAGAATTCATCACGTTCAATGGCTTCATGAAGCTCATTGATGATAGAGATTTTATGATTCATTTCATGATTCATTTTCATATCAAAACGACCTGCCTTAGCTTTTCCATATTCCTTCATCTTGAACATGGCCATATCAGCTCTTATAAGCAAATCATCGTAAAAACCAGCATCGTTTGGATAAACTGAATAGCCCATACTTGCCGATACGTGGACAGATTGCCCAACAATATTAAAGCTATTTTTGAACAGCTGCATAATTGGCATAACATATTTTACAATTGAGGCTTCATCTTCAACCCTGGCAAGAAAAACAAACTCATCGCCACCAAGTCGTCCAATTTGTGACCTGTCGCTAATCAATCTATTAAACCTACCAGCTAATTGTTCTAACAAAACGTCACCAGCTTTATGACCATAGGAGGTATTGATATACTTGAAATTATCAAGATCAATAAATACAAGCAGCATATGTCCGTCATCTTGATCAACTATACGCATCATTTTCTCAGCATAACGCTTTATTTCTAATCGGTTTGGTAGGCCAGTTAGGTAGTCATTGTATGCTAGAAAATTAATCCGTTCTTGTTGTTCCTGAAGTGAATCATTCCGACTTTTTAGTTTTAATTCTGAGTTAGTCAATGATCCATAGGCATCAATCAATTCCAGATGACTATTTTCAATTTCTAACTTAGCGCGTTTCTTAATTTTGATATTGACTGATAAGATTATGATGAATACTACCAACATAATAAAAACGCTAAATGTTGTAAGTATAATTACGCGATACTGCTCAAATGTTGAAAAAGGCTTGTTAATGATAACTTCTGTCCCCACTGGTAACAATTCAATTGGTATCTCAAATTTCTCCAAATAGAGATAATCAAAACCATAATAGGCGGTCTTGTCTGTAACAACAGGTAATTCACTAATCGGTATCCCAGAAAGTATCTTTATAGCAAGTTTTGCTCCTTCTTCTCCCTGTAAACTACCACTAAGCAAACTACCGCCAACAATACCATAGTTAAAGAGATACTCATAGACAGAATATATTGGTATGGCACTTATTTCTGATAACTCTGAAGAAAATACTTGATCAGCTAATTTAAATCCAATGCTGTCCGTATTATAAGACCCCATAATAATAACGCTATTAGGTTTTGGATCAGCCACGATTTTTTTAATTTCATAAAAAGGATAATCATGCAAAGGGATTCTTTCAATACCTTCTGCTACAGACCCCAATGATAAAAAAGCATTTTAAATAGAATCTTCAAGACCCTTGGCACTTTCAGAATTATCCCTAACAATATAGACATGCTCCAAGTCTGGATGAATGGTCATAATTGCTTTAATAGTACCAGTACAATCTATTGTTTCATAAATACCTGTAATATTCGACTCTCCAGCCATCATATTTTGTGCAGCTTCCTCAAAGACTGCAGTAAAGACAATTGGTGCATTATTGAAGATCTCCGCTCTATGATCTATAGCAAACTGCATGCCAATATCATCAGTCCCAATAATTAATGAAATGTGCTCATCTTTGTATTTGTACTTTAACAAATCATACTGATAATCTAAATTAGCCTGATCTGGATATCTTTTCCAATCTATATATTCAACCGATACGAGTATAGTCTCATCATATGCGTTAAGTGTTGCTTGAATAGCTTCAGTCATATTATCCGTCCATTCAAAGCCCTTATGATAAGCATTAATAACTAGAACATGCTTGACTTCATCAGGATTTATCTCTTCACCTGTGCTACTCACAACAAAGAAATTGGTCAACAATATGCTAATTAGTATAACAAGCAGCATCTTTGTCTTGATCATAGTCTCCCCTTTAGTAATTTTGTAGCCTTAATTCTTAAGTCTTTATTCTTTCACTATTCCTGATCTTTTCTTCGCTTTCTCAATATACAGATTATTATCAGCTACTTTAATCATATCATCAATAGAATCTGGTAAATCTGGTGAAAAAGCAGCATAACCAATTGTTATTGCTACTTTATATGGTTTTTTAGCAACGCTATTATGTTCATCAAAAGCATGTTCTAGGGTAGCAAGAAGCTTCTTAAGCTTTCCTTCTGTAAATCCCCTCGTTATAACAATAGTGAATTCGTCCCCGCTCATTCGTGCAATGATATCATCTTCATTGAAATTATTTTTCAAGATTGCAGCCGTGGTATAGATGGTGTAGTCGCCTTCTCTATGTCCAAAAGCATCGTTTATACTCTTAAGTCCATCAATGTCCCCGAATAATATAAAGTATGATTTATCTTTAAGTATATTGGTTTCAAGAAATTTATCAACTTGTTGGTAAAACCCACGTCGATTATACAAGCCAGTCAATTCATCTCTAATGGATAATTCGTGAAATTTTGCATTTGAGATTTCAAGTTGATCAACCACTTTATCAAGTGCCTCTTCTGCTACACGGCGTTGCTCATATAGGGTTTCACTTTTCAGTGCACTTGATATCTGACCTCTTAAGGTCTCATAGATCAGCGTATCTATAGCATCCAAACTAAATATGATATAACCATATTGATATTCATTAACAAAGAGTGTTAGAACCACTAGGTTAAATTGTTGATCTGTGGACATATATCGCTCTGGCAAGACGTTCTTAGTTGAAAAGTACTCATCTTCTACCACTACGCCATCAACATACCCTAGAACTAGCCTTGTTTTGTCAGGCAGTATCATCTCTTGTT
>JAQICP010000323.1 GCA_027858555.1 Vallitaleaceae bacterium | reverse complement strand
CTTATGACCTGATTGTTACCTAACTGTAATATTTGAGCGTAACCTTTATACGTATAGATATGATTGGCATGATTTTATTAATTAACTGCTTTTGAATTATATTCACTTATACCATGCTTTTCATTAAGGTACCTGTGATTCTAACCACTTGATTATCTTTCAAATCATATTTTATATTGAGTTTGTTATGAGTTGCTTCTATTATTATAGTATCCGTTTTAGCTTCAGCTTGGCAATCTTTTAAAATATTGGGATTCTCAATAAACTGACTATAGATATCATTAACTTGATACCCGATTGTATCTATATAAAGTGTATACTTATCATTCTCAACATTATCGATAGTTATACCAACTTCTTCCGATTGTTCATGTGGATGAAGTTCTGTAAACCATATTTGATTAGGCTTGTCTTGTTTTGGCAGTGTGTAATCCCAAAACAATATATTGATATCCACTTTTTCACCTGCGTTATCGCCTTCATTATCGCCTACGTTCTTAGCTATGTTCTTACCTACATTCTTCTTCATATTCTGGGTCATGTTTTTAGTCGTATGCTCCTCTACAAAAGCAACTGAGACATATGAATCGAGGTCTTCAGTCACAATTAGATCATCATATAATGAGTTTAAATACTTATAAGCATAATACGAAGCCTTTTTATAGCCATTGAAGGTCATGAGTCCAAAACCACCGTGAAATTCTGAAGGCACCGGACCTGATTCTTCGAATATATCAGAAACCACCCAGTAACTCATAGAATCAACTTGTCCTTCTACGCCTTTTAATGTGTGGAGTATAAATGGTGCTTGTACATAACTATCATGAACTGGATCCCTTGGTGAATATGAAGAACTCCATTCGGTATAGTGAAGCGGTATGCCCGCTTTCGTGGATGTTTCAATAGCTGCTCTTGCACCACTCACATCATTAATAACAGGGTTCACTTCAGTTCTTAGATTAAGTAGAAATGTCCCATATTCATCTAGCACGCCTTCTACACCATAAGTATGGGTCGATAAGAAATCAATTGCTACCTTGTTATTGGTACAGTAATCGGCTAATTCTTTAACCCATTCATTTCCCGACGTAGCTGGACCGCCAACTTGAATCATCGAATCGACATCTTTTATGGCACGACTTGCGACTTCATACATCTTAAAATAGGTCATCATATCACTTGAAAAGAAAGCATGATAATTAGGTTCATTCCATACCTCAAATGGCCAAGTGCGAACTTCCTCTATACCATGACGCTCCACTAAATGCTGGGTAAAATTATAGATCAATTCATACCATAATTGATAATCCTTTGGTGGCGTCACATTACCTTTCCACCAAAACACTTCTTTATCACCAGAAGCTAAATCACTAGGCATAAACCCTAACTCGACAAACGGCTTCATTCCAAGCGCTAGTATACGATCATATACCTTATCCAGGTATAACCAATTGTAGGTACTCATACCATCTATTTCTTTATAGATATTCATATCGTCATGAAGCACACCATGAAATCTCACATATCTAAATCCACAATCTTTATGTGCTTGTGCTAGTTGCTCAATCAGGCCTTCTCTCAGTAATAATGAGGCATGGCCTGACCCGACGCAAAAATCGGTCATTTTATCTCTTCTAGTAGTTTCACCCTTTAAATCAATACTTATATGCCTCATATTCAATCACCATACCTTCATTTGTATTAATAGTTTATAGCCAGAATCATGTCTGTATCATATTAAGCATATCATAATACATGACACGATATGTTTCAACACTATAAGGTAATATATTTTAAGATGTACTTATGATATAATATTATTGGTTTTGATATGGAGGAATCGTATGTTTAGAAAAGTGAAATTAATAACCTTAGAATTAGCCAACCGCATAAAAAAAGATGATATCTCTGCATGGGCATCTCAATTGACCTTTTATATTATATTGTCAATATTTCCTTTTCTGATTTTCCTAGTCGCAATGATTAATCGCATACAGTTCATTAATATAGACGCTTTATATACCACACTTGATTTCTTCCCAAGACAAATTACGAATCTTATTTTAGTGCTTTTTAAGGACATCAATGAATCTTCTACTTCTACCACTTTATTATCCATAACCTTTATTGCAACAATTTGGGCTGCCTCAAAAGGATTCATGGCTATTATCAAAGCATTAAACATCGCATACGATGAGCAAGAGACACGCTCATACTTTTTTCTTCGCGGCATCTCAATAATCTACACATTTGTTTTAGCTGCTTTAATCGGGTTTGTATTACTGTTGATAGTATTTGGTGGTACCATTATCAATCTACTTTTTGAATATATACCAATCCTAGAATCCTTAGGTTCATTGATTACCCTTCTTAGATATTTGGTGAGTATGTTTTTTACTTTTTGGTTTTTCATACTAATATATAATGCAACCCCTAATAAAAAGATATCTGTTAAAGACGCTACGCCAGGGGCTATATTTAGCACGTTGCTTTGGATCGTAGTATCGACCGGATTTTCCATTTATGTTACTAATTCAACAAGTCTTTCCTATTTGTATGGCAGTTTAACCAGTATTATCGTGCTTTTATTATGGTTATACCTGACCAGTACAATTATTATGATTGGTGGCGAGCTCAATGCCATTATCTATCATATTAAAGCCCTCGAATCACCAAAGATATGAGATATGAGATACTAAATCATCAATTATATGACATATTAGCTTTTTCACATTGATATAGAATGTTAAAAATGGCGGATAATGAATTAATTCATTCATATTTAATTATCTTAGCATCCTTCTAAACTCTACATGTCACAGATTAAACTTACGCTACAATCCCTTTAAAACAAAGGTTTATCCCTTCAATGACATTTTCAAACACGCCTTGCAGAATACACCATTAA
>JAQICP010000281.1 GCA_027858555.1 Vallitaleaceae bacterium | reverse complement strand
CTTTAAGGACAAAGAACAGATAAGTGTTAGTCTCAGGATACAAAGCCGCTATAATGGCGTTTTCTCCTGGATTAGCGATAGGTCCTACTGGCAGTCCACTATATATATAAGTATTATAAGGTGAATCAATCTTTAAATCAGAATACAATAACCTATCTTGCGGTTTATCTAACACATACATGACTGTCGAACACATCTCAAGTTTCATATCAATATTCAATCGATTATATATAACGCCTGAAACTCTTACTTGTTCTGATGGCACACGTACTTCTCTTTCAATCACAGATGCAATCGTTATAATCTCATCAATTGTATATCCAAGTTCTGCTGCTCTAGCATAATACTCATCCTTAAATACCGTATCAAATTGGCTTAGCATAGTGCTTACAATCTGCTCAGGAGTTGCATCAGCATAAATCTCGTAAGTATCCGGGAATAGATAACCCTGTAATTCCAAGTTGCGCTCTGGTATCTGGTCTATAAAATCATAACCATAACTAGAATCATATACCGCAGCAAGAAATTCGCTACTTGTGCATATGCCTTCACTTTCCATCAACCTGGCAATCTGGTCCACTGTGTAGCCTTCAGGAATAGTAAACTTAATTGTTTCTCTTCTAAATCCTTCCGTCTTCATAATGGTCATGATATCTTCTTCGCTCATACTGGTGTTGAATGTGTAATCACCATATTGAAAAGCACTATCAGAACCCGAAAGCTTGGCTAAAATTCGAAAATAGAATGTACTACCAATTAAGTTGTTCTCAAAAAGTACGTCAGCTATTTCTGCAGTCGAAGATCCCTCAGGAATAGTAATCGTAACATCTACTATACTATCGGCTTGAGTTGGTGATTTTACCATAAGCTCATAACCTGTACTAAAGGCTAATCTACCACCATATATTAAAACATAAACTGCAATAACTAATATAGCAACTTTGCCAATTAAATTAACGATACTTAATACTACGCTTTTTATCATATCTTCACCTTCACTATTATATTGGGCTTTATTTCGTTAAAAAGTCAATATCAAATTCAATTACTTCAGCCATTGTTTCATATATTTTCCCAAGTAGCTTTGACAATTTAAGTTCAGCATCTAGAAATGCTTTAACCAATGGCTCGCTGAGAAGATCTTCATTTTCATTCTTCAATCCAATAATCCTTTCATATGAGTTAAAATGTCCGTATCTATGTGATATCTGAATTTCAAAACTTTGTCTTCGGAATTCATCGATTCGCGGCATTAGTCCTGCCTTATCCTTAATCTGTAATTCCAAATCTCTATACTTTTGATATATATCTGTTTGTCTGATCTCATCAGCGAAGAGTTCAGTCTTTTTAATGATTTCTTTCATCTTCTGCCACCCACTGACTAAAAATAAACTTTATATTTCTGTTACAATCGGAAGTATCATAGGACTTCTCTTAATTTGTTGCCATAAATAGTTATTTAAAACATCTTTAATACCATTCTTAATCTTATTCCAATCTTTCGGATTATTAGCAAGAATGGTAATTAGTGCTTCACTAACAACGCCTTTAGCTTCAACCATTAAGTCGCTTGATTCCCTGACATATACAAAACCTCGAGATAGGATATCAGGTCCCGATATAATCTTACCAGTTCTCTTGTCTAATGTTACAACTACAACCATCAGTCCATCCTGTGATAATTTATGTCTATCTCTAAGTACGATATTACCCACATCACCAACACCCAAACCATCAACAAAAATCAGATTGAGCGGAATCTTACTCATGATTTTACCGCCATTCTCATCAATCTCATAAACGTCTCCGTTGGCAAGTATGGTAATGTTATCAGATGGCATACCGAGTTCTTCTGCGAGTTCAGCATGTTTCTTGAGATGTCTATATTCACCGTGTACAGGAATGAAAAATTTGGCTTTTACTAACGAATGAAGTAATTTCAATTCCTCTTGACAAGCATGTCCTGAAACATGTGTATCTTCAAAAATAACATCCGCACCTTTTTTGAATAGTTCATTAATTACCCTAGACACAGTTTTCTCATTACCTGGAATTGGTGTTGAACTGAGTATTACCCTGTCGCCCGGTTTAATCTGTATGCGTCGATGTTGGTTAATGGCCATTCTTGAAAGTGCCGCCATCGGTTCACCTTGACTGCCCGTTGTAATAATGACTAATTTACCATCCTCATAATTATTAATATGATTAGACTCAATCACGGTGCCTTCTGGCATATTCAAATACCCAAGTTCAGTCGCTACCGCAACAACATTGATCATGCTTCTGCCTTCAATTGCTACTTTTCGTCCGTTTTTAACTGCTGCATCTATAGCTTGTTGCACTCTATCTACATTACTTGAAAAAGTTGCGACTATGATTCTTCTGCCGCTTGACTCTGCAAATAAAGTATCAAATGCTTTACCCACAGAGCTTTCTGACATCGTATAGCCTTTTCTTTCAGCATTGGTACTGTCAGCCATTAATAATAGAACGCCCTCTTTTCCAAGTTGAGCAAATCTTTGTAAATCTATAGGTTTGCTACCATGAATTGGCGTGTAATCTACTTTGAAGTCACCACTATGTATTACAACACCAGCTGGTGTATGGATAGCTAATGCAGATGCGTCTACTATACTATGGTTAGACCCTATGAATTCAACACTGAAAGCACCTGCTTTAACAGTATCAGATGCAGAAACGACATTACGTGTTACTGTATCGATGATTTTATGCTCACGAAGTTTATTTTCAAGTAAGCCTATGGTCAATTTGGTACCATAGACAGGTACGTTAACTTCTTTTAATACAAATGGTAATGCGCCTATATGGTCTTCATGTCCGTGAGTCAGAAAAATACCCTTGATTTTGAGAGCATTCCGTTTCAAATAACTAATATCAGGAATGACTAAGTCAATGCCAAGCATTTCATTTTCTGGAAATGCAATACCACAGTCTACAACTATAATATCATCTTCGTATTCAAAAACTGTTATATTCATTCCAATCTGCTCCATTCCGCCGATAGGAATTATCTTAAGTTTACCGTGTTTGCCATGTTTACTATGTTTTCTGTGTAATAATTGCTTAGCACTTGACACCTGCTTAACTTGTGCGTCTTGTTTTTCCTGAATGTCTTGTTTTCTTTTCTTAGCCTGTTTATTTTGCATGGCCTGTTTTTTTTGCTTGGCCTGATTGTTTAGCATGGCTTGATTGCTTTGCGTGTTCTGTTTACCTTGTGTTTCTTGTATATTTTGTTTCAATTGAATACCTCCATATTCAGGTCCGTTTACTTCTGATTACATTGTTCACATACTCCATAAAACTTAAGAATGTGATTTGTTATTTCGAATTTGTAATCTCTTTGTACTTGCTGTTCAATTGTATCTAACAAATCGTCTTTTACTTCATATATTGTTCCGCATTGTTCACAAACCAGGTGATGATGGTGATGTGTATTGTCTAGGTTATCCAACTCATACCGTACACATCCATCATCTAGATTTAACCGATCAATAATCTTCAAATCAAGTAATAACTGAATCGTTCTATAAACCGTTGCAAGGCCAATTTCTGGACTCTCTTGTTTAACTCGTTCATAAATTTCTTCGGCAGTAAGATGCTCGCCTTCGCATTGCTCAAGTACCAAAACTACACTGATACGTTGCTTAGTAAGCTTAAACCCTTTTGCCTTAATCATTTGTTTCAATTCTTCGTTTTTTAGCTCTCTCATTGACACACTCCAAATCTTTACTATTCCATCATGTAGTCTGATTTTTCTAGTAGTTCTTCAAAACGCGGTGAAACTAAATCAAGTTCATCTTCATCATCTACCAATTCGTATATGACATCTTCACCATCTATCTCAACTGCTTTTATCACATAAGCAGTGGGATTATCATCATCAATTTCTTTCTCATCTACTACAAGCAGATAAGCGACTTCATTCATCTGCATATTAGCAATAATACAAAATATGACTTTCTCGTTAGTCTCTTCGAAAATGAATTCTATTCTATCCAAGTTCATTACCTCCATTATTATTTACAGCTTCCAAATAGCCCTGTAGTATTAGTACTGCCGCTATTTTATCTATGACAGCTTTGTGTTTAGATTTGTGTACTCCAGCCTCATCTAATGTTCTGGTGGCACTTTTAGTTGTTAAGCGTTCGTCCCACATAATAACTGGCAAATCAAAAGTTTGCTCTAGCTTATTTTTAAAATAATTTGTCTTGTCTACTCGTTCCCCTTTGTCTGCATTCATGTGAAGGGGGTTTCCAAGTACAATTTTTTTAACATCATATGACTTTATTAAAGTTGCTAACCGCTCTATTGTCAGTATTAGATTCGTGGTGTCGGTTCGATGTATTGTTTCTATTCCCTGAGCGGTCCAACCAAAAGGATCGCTTATGGCTACACCTACTGTTTTGTCCCCATAATCCAAGCCTAAAATTCTTTCCATTTTACTCCTTATAACTGCACAATAAATAGGAATGGGATCTGTCTACCCATTCACCTACCAAAATCAATTAGCATATTGAAAATTCAAAACCAATGTAACACATGCTTATTATAACATGTCAACAATATCAAATATACAACAAACTGCTCTGAGTTTTATTCTAATTCGGTTCTAATGTAACTATTAACAATAGTCTCAAGTAATTCATCTCGTTCAAGTTTCCCGATAAGTGTTCTTGCGTTTTGATAACTAGTTATATAAGTTGGATCTCCTGATAATATATAACCTACTATCTGATAGGTAGGATTGTAACCCTTTACAGACAAAGCTGCATAAACCTTCTCTAACGTCTCATTTAATAGACTATCCGGTTCTTTATCATGTTTTTTGAAAAAAGTTGTGCTATTGCCATCCATATATTCACTTCCTATCCAATTATATAGTTAAATACGTCTTCTTCTACACTAAAGCTTAATCTAAATGATTATCTTTATCTTTTATATAACTATTATCTATATATTAATACAAAAAGCCAAAAAACACAATTGATTCTTTATTATTTTTTTTTGCAGAAGTATCACACAACCGCTCCAACCATTATATCTTCTATCAAATACAGAGCTTTTGCCAGTATAATCTTATTAATTTTGGATGTAAATTCATATGTTTTAATATAGAATTTGACGTAATTCTCCGTGTGTCCAATATAATAATCCTGGTCTTCATATTCGATATGCTCCTCAATTAATACTTTGTAAATTTTACCAACCATGCCTGTTAAATATGCCTCGTGACCTATTTTACCAATACGAATAAGCGCCTTGCTACGTTGATCTTTGATCATGCCATCAATTTGATTGGTCATGGAAGCCGCTTTTGTGCCTTCTCTTATAGAGTATTTAAACACATGAACATCTAAAAATCCAATAGATTTAACGAAACTAACCGTTTTGGCGAAATCGTCATCACTCTCATCAGGAAATCCGACGATAATATCCGTGGTAAATGCTGGGGTTTTAAAATACTGACGTAATAAATTAACCCGCTCCATATACATGGCCGTCGTATACTTTCTATTCATTGCTTCTAAGGTAATGTCACATCCACTTTGCAATGATAGATGAAAATGCGCACATATTTTACTCATTTTTCCTAAGCGACTAGCAAATTCATCTGTAATCAGATTAGGCTCTAAAGAACCCAGTCTAACACGCTCCAAACCACAAATAGCATGAATACCTTCAATAAGGTCTATCAACATATTGGACTCGTCTTGATAAGATGCCAAATGGATGCCTGTTAGGACAACCTCTTTAAATCCATGCTCAACCAATTGTTCAACTTCTGATATAATATCCAGGTATGGCCTGCTTCTGATGCGTCCTCTAACATAAGGTATGATACAATAGGCGCAAAATTGATTACAACCATCTTGCACTTTTATATAAGCCCTAACATTTTCTGAGACATCAGCGAGCCACATGGTTTCATAGTCCTGTGTTTGGTCCATGGATTCAACCAAATAATTTCTTACATGATTCTTCAAAAAATCTTCCACTACCTCTAGGACATGATTCTTTTTAGTATTGCCGATAATTAAATCAATATCCAAATTATCATCAAGTTTGCCATCTTCTCTTTGAGCATAACACCCAATTGCCACCACAACGGCGTCCTGATTGATTTTCTTTGGACGATTAATCATCTGACGCGATTTTTTATCTGCCATATTCGTTACTGTACATGTGTTGACTATATATATATCTGCAAAATCTTCGAAATCAACTATTTCGTAGTTCGCTTTGATAAAATTTTGTTTGATATATTCAGTTTCGTATTGATTCACTTTACAACCTAATGTATGAAATGCTACTTTCATATAAACTCCTATTATGCGTTACTTTTACTAATGATTAAACAATATGAACAAAATTTAGTGCAAAATATGACATATCAATTAACATTTCATTATTTTGCATAATTAAACCATCATTATCATAAATTTGAATGAATTTTATAGTGGTTTTTTATACACTATGCACCTTGACATCGTTAATGATTCCATGTACTATAAAAGTGACAAAAAATACATAAAGGGGTTACACAACATGAAAACAATTAAAGTATCTATA
>JAQICP010000251.1 GCA_027858555.1 Vallitaleaceae bacterium | reverse complement strand
TATGCAATTAGTCTTTCAGTATTATTATATTTATCTTGAATATGATTATAGAAAGATCTATAATATAGTTAGATATAATCAAGACGTATATATATAATACTAATAATAACTGGAGGTTATGTATGAACTTAGAATACTACCGTACTTTTTATCAAGTTGCAAAAGATGGCAATATTACAAAGGCCGCTAAATCCCTTTTCATCAGTCAACCCGCAGTTAGTAAGACTATAAAAACCTTGGAAGAACAATTAGGCTGTAATTTATTTGTGAGAACACCCAGTGGCGTTGTACTCACAACTGAAGGCTCAGCCCTTTATAAACAAGTCGAGATAGCCTTACAACACATTAACGCAGGTGAAAACATCATAAAAAAACATATCGATTTAGCTGAAGGTTCAGTAAAAATCGGTATCAGTAACACCTTATGCAAATATATTTTCATTCCGATGTTAGATACATTTCATAAGCTATATCCAGATATCCAGATTGAAGTCATTAATCGTAGCTCTATAAGTACACATCAGATGGTGAAAAGTGGTGCCCTTGATTTTGGTATCACTACAATAAAATCTGAGGATGAGTCGTTGAATTATTCGCCTTTTATGAAGATTCAAGATATCGTAGTAACTGGACAAAAAGATCTGCCTTTAATTGGCGATAAAATAAATCTTCAAGCTCTTAATAACTATCCTTTGATGATGCTAGAAAAGTCAAACACATCACGCCATTACATCGACGAATTTTTAAAAGCACATACACTTTCTCTAAACGCTGACATTGAAATCAGTAATATGGAGTTTCTAATTGAATTTGCTAAAATCGGCATTGGTCAAGCTTTTGTTATCAAAAATTTTGTGGAAAAAGAATTAGCCAGTGGCGAACTCATTAAACTCGATACCTTCCCCGTCATACCACCTAGAGAAATCGCCATCATCTCTTTATCGGATGTCCCTACCTCTATTGCCTCCAAATACTTCATAAAGCATATATTGACTACCTATCACCTAGACTAAAAAACACCACGAGCACTATTACAGGATCAATCAAAAAGGTTACAAAAAGCTGTTAATTAAATTAACAAAAACACAAAAGATGATAACGTATCTAATAGCTTATCTGATACAGACGCAAACATTAGATACATAACTGCTGAGAGTTCATTTTTTGACTATAAGATGTACATGGCAATAAAGAACAAAGCAGATTATCAAATCATTAAGTTTGATTTGATAATCTGCTTTGTTTTTTATTGCCACTTCTTTACAGAACATCACTTTTTTGTAGCTTATTATATGACCAGTATCTTTAATTATAGATATATAATATATAGTAGCAACACATTATTTGTTAAAAATATTGTGTGATTTTTTAAGAAGTTCATCTGTATACGATGTAATATCTTTATATACAGTATCATTGATTTCTTTATACAGTTCTACGTTCTTAGGGATTGGTATAAAAGTATCCCTTCGACGAACCATATTTTCTATAGCTTCTTGCCTATTCTTGTACACACCAAGCGCTAATGCAACACATATTGCTGCCCCCATACTTGCTGAACCATTCACAATATTTCTGTGCGCAGGCACGCCAAAGACATCCGCAAATATTTGCATGAATAATTCACCATTGGAACCACCGCCACTAACAATGATATTAGATAATTCAATACCACGTTCATCACACATCGCTTGGGCATTGTTTTTCATAGTGAACGCAATTCCTTCTAATACGGAACGGAACATATCAGGTCCTTTATGCGTGCCATTAAAGCCAATCATCATGCCTCTTTCATGTGAGTGAGAGGGTCTTGCTAGCCAGTGTAAGACTGTATATAGGCCGTCACAACCAGCGGCTACATCTGCTCCAAGAATATTCAAATACGCTTCAGGCGAAATACCTTGCTTTTTAGCTTCTATAACAATATCACTGCCAAGCAATTCTTTAATCCATGTAACCGTTGACATACCTCTACGAATTCCGTTGCTCTCATATAAAAATTCATCTTTTATTGCACCTGGATTACTCCAGTAACTAACTGCATCAGGGTCATTTTTTTCTCCTACCATCATGGAAGTAATGTAGGTTCCTAGGGAAACAAGTAAGGTACCATCATTAACAAGTCCAGCTCCCAAACCTTCTACTGCTTTATCATTAGCTGTTGAGACAACCGGTACCCCTTCAGGAATGCCTGTAGCTTCACTAGCAAATGCATTAACTTTTCCAATCACTGTTGAAGGGTCTACCAAGTCAAATAGCATTTCACGTGGTGTATGATAAGCATCAAATGTCTCTTTATCATCAAACCAATCCAATGTCTTAGTATCAATTGGCCAAGGTCCAACATAATTAGATCTTGTATCTTTTGTTTCACCTGTTATTTTGTATGTTAAATACCCTGTAGTAGTTGTAACATACTTAACATTGTCATCGTCATGTTCATAAGGTTTTGACAATCTGATATCCATCCAGCTTTGTACCGGTGATGCCAAGTTACCATCTTCTTTAACCAAAGCACGACAGCACCTGATTGAACCTAGTCCAACACCAATAATATTCCCTTTATTCCCATGAAATTTTTTGAACATTTCCTGGCAAGCTAACTTTAGACCATCCCATAAATCATCATCTGGATGTTCCGCTCTATCATCACCATATAGTTCTATTTCACGTGATTTTACTGTATAAGAACAAATCTCTGTTCCTTTTATATCAAATATGCCTACTTTTGTACTTTGTGTGCCACCATCAATAGCGATAATATATTGTTCTTTCATACCCTTCTCCTTCTTAAAAATAACCTTCAAATGGTAATTAATCGAAGATTCATTGTGTTATCTCATCAAATAGCCACCATCTACTGTTAATGTGGTCCCACTTACATAATTAGATGCCGCACTTGATAAGAATACAGTTGCACCCATTAAATCAGCTGCATACCCCCATCTATTTGCCGGAATATGAGAAAGAATTCTTGCATTACTTTTTTCATCATTTCTTGTCATTTCAGTAAGTGGTGTTGCATAATATCCAGGTGCAATTGCATTAACTTGAATATTGAATTGACCTAATTCATCACACATGGCTTTAGTAAGTCCAATGATACCGTGTTTAGTTGCCGCATATGCCGGTGACCATTGACCTCCAAGGAATGAGTACAATGAACCAATGTTAATAATCTTACCACTTTCTTGTTTAATCATATATTTACAGGATTCATGAATCATATCAAAAGCTGCTGTTAAGTTGATAGAAATCATTTTATCCCATTCAGTTCTTGTAAACTTCGTTACATCTTGAACATTTATGTTGATACCGGCACAATTGATTAGAATATCGATGCTTCCCCAAGTGTTGACACATGCTTCAACGATATGTTTACATTCATCATCAGCAGTGATATCTCCTTCAATAAATCTAAACTGAGCGCCAGCATCTTCAATCAGCTTTTTTGTACTGCCATCATCATCTTTAAGACTAGCAACCATAACATTGGCACCGCCTTTAGCTAGTGCAAGTGAAAAAGCCTGACCTAAGCCACCATTTCCACCTGTAACAATAGCATTTTTGCCTTTTAATGAAAAAAAATCCAAACTAAAATCTATGGTATTCATACCTTACCTCCTAAGAAATATATGTATTATATTTATTTATTTTGCTTTATTTTTAATACTATCTTATCAATAAATTCAAAGGCGTCACCTTCAACAACCAGGTCAGACAGCGAACATATTGGTGCATCACGATTAGTATTAACTGAAATAATATGCTCAACATTTTTCAATCCTTCAATATGTTGAATTGCACCATTAATGCCAAGGGCGATATATAATTTCGGGTTAACTGTTTTACCTGATTGTCCCACTTGTATACCTCTTGTAGCAATGCCTTGATCAATAATCTTTCGACTTGCAGAAACTTGCCCATGTAGGGCATCCGCCAATAATTCTAGCTTCCCAAAATCTTTTATTGTACCACCGCCTCCTGAAATAAGCACTTCACTGTCTGTGATATCATAACGCTCAACCTTTTTACAAGTATCTAGTAATTTTAAACTGCTTTTTCGTATTTTTTCAGGGTGATAATCTATTTTCTCAGTCTCTTTCAACATGACAACTTCATAACTGAACACATTTTGCCTTTTAATGAAAAAAAATCCAAACTAAAATCTATGGTATTCAT
>JAQICP010000218.1 GCA_027858555.1 Vallitaleaceae bacterium | reverse complement strand
GCGTACGCTTGTTCCTGAGCCTGCAAGGATTCTTGTAGACGGGCAAAGGCTTCGCTGGTTTTTCTAAGCAACAGAATTGTAGCGATACGAAGTGCAGTAGGGTAGACATCATTGGTAGACTGAGACTTGTTCACATGAATTAGTGGATCGATGAAATCATAGTCGCCTGGCATTTTACCAGCTAATTGATTAGCTCGGTTTGCTATCACTTCATTCACATTCATATTAGTTGAAGTCCCAGCGCCACCTTGGATGGCTTTAATTGGATAGTGCTTGGAATCATAATTATCTATCAGGTCATCACAAGCAGCTATGATGTAATCAGCTTTTAATACGTCATAGCTCTTGATCATCTTATGGGCCATAGCGGCTGCTTTTTTGACTTGTATGAATGCTTTGATTAGGTGAGCACTCACAGTCGCAGAGCCTACTTGAAAGTTATCAAGGGCTCTTTTGGTGTGAATACCATATAAGACATTTTTTTCAATACTAACTTCGCCTAAACTATCTTTTTCGATTCGATTCATAATAACCTCATATTGTTGTTGAACGATTGCTGATTCTAAAATTAATTCTGTTACTAATCAGTAGTTAATCTTGCTATTAATCTGGTAGTTAATTTTGGCAGTTAATTCTGGTAGTTAATTCTGCTACTAATCTTCTCGATATTATTGCTGTCAGTCCTGCTTGCGCATTGGCCGATAATATTGCTATATTGTTTTGAATGGTAGTAATCTACTAGATATACAAATCTCGTTCACCATGTTTAATCTTTTCAACATTCCGAGTAACCAGTTCTTGGACTTTTTTATGCTCAATTTTGCTGATTTCTGATTCTATAAATTTTAGTCCTGATTCTTTTGCAGCTTCACTGGCATAATCATATAGGTATTCTGCCAAGGTCGTAAGTGCATTAGGTGTACAGACATTATGAATAGCACCAGATTTTGCCAATTGCATGAAACGGTCGCCCGTCCTGCCTTTTCTATAACAAGCGGTGCAATAACTAGGTATATAACCGTCTTCAATCAATGAATTCAAGATTTCTGCTGTCGGTCTTTCGTCTTCTAGTGAGAATTGTGTGACCACTTGGCTTTGTTCCCCTTCAGAATAACCGCCCACATCTGTACACGAACCGGCACTTACTTGAGATACGCCGTACTTAAGAAGGGTTTTACGGATCTCTTTGGTTTCTCTCGTGGAAAGAATAATCCCCGTATAGGGTACTGCAAGCCTGATGACGGCCACTAATTTAATGAATTCGGCATCTGTCACAATATTAGGATATTCTTCGAGCGTCATGCCTTCTGCCTTTTTCAGACGAGGGACGGATATGGTATGGAAGCCAACTTTATGTTCAGTTTCAAGATGTTCATTATGAATCATCAGTGAAAGCACTTCAAATTTGTAATTGGCAAGACCAAATAGAACACCGCCGCCAACATCTTCAATACCAGCTTCCATAGCTCGATCAAAAGCTTCTAGGTGATAGTCATAATCGCCTTTTAAAGAATGAGGATGTTGGTCTAGGTAAGCACTAGGATGATAAGTTTCTTGAAATAGGATATAGGTACCGATGTCTGCAGCCTTTAGTCTTCTGTAATTTTCTACAGTTGTACCAGCCACATTCACATTGATTCTTCTAATGGCGCCATTATCTGATTGCGTATCATAGATGGTTTTGATTGATTCAAGGACATAGTCGATGTCACAGTTAACAGGGTCTTCACCAGCTTCTAAAGCAAGGCGTTTATGGCCCATTTTTTCAAGCAAGCGGACTTCACTTCGAATCTCATCCATGGTAAGCCTTTTGCGTGGGAATTTGTTGTCTCTTCTATAACCGCAGTATTTACAATTATTGACACAGTAATTACTAATGTATAGGGGAGCAAACATAACCACTCTGTTGCCGTATATTTCTCTTTTTATTTTACCAGCGATTTCAAGTAATTGTTGTAGCTGGTCTTCATCTTCGATATTAAGTAAAGTAGCGATTTCTTGATGATTGAGTCCTGTTTTTATTTCAGCTTTATCCAGAATGGTTTGAATATCTTCTTTACTGGCATGTTGGTTTTTTTTGAGCAGTTCTTCGATATAAGTTTGATCAATAATCATAATGTCCTCCTAAAGGA
>JAQICP010000183.1 GCA_027858555.1 Vallitaleaceae bacterium | reverse complement strand
GGGCTTACAGCAGTATCAAGCCACACACCACTTGAACAATTAGAACATGACTTAGATGCCGTTATTGCATACAATCAGATTATTGGTAATACCAATATCGTATGTCCATGGAGCGAGTGGCACTCTGATGAAGAGTTCCAGTTTATTATTCAAGTTTTAAAGGCAGCAACACGTATCTTGAAAAAAGCAGGCTTTAACTTGTATTATCACAATCATGCCCATGAATTCGTGGATATGAATGGTCTTTATGCCCTTGATATTCTTTTCGAAGAAACAAAAGCAGAAGGCATGCTGATGGAACTTGATACTTACTGGGTAGAGATGGCCGGTCTTGATACGGTTGTTTATATGGAGGCCCATGCCAGTCGCTGTAAATTAATTCACTTAAAAGATATGATTATTGAGGATGGTAAAAAAGTGCCTGCCGCTATTGGGGAAGGCACCATGCCAATTAAAGCGATTCTAGACAAAGCTAAGGCACTTCAAATACCTTGGATCATAGTTGAAAATGACTTCCCAAAACCAAATGGGATTGAGAATGTTGCAAGAAGTATTGTTTATCTAAAAAGTATTTTATAAGGAGGCTTATATGAAATTAGGCGTATTTTCAGTACTACTTGGACAAAAACCACTTGAAGAAGTGTTAGCATATTTTAAAGAATTAGGTGTGGAGATGATTGAGATAGGCACTGGTGGCTATCCAGGTACCAGCCATGCTGATCCGGACATCCTATTGAATGATGCTAACAAATTAGCCCAGTTCAAAGCATTAATTGAGAAGTACGGCATTGAAATCAGTGCCCTTAGTTGTCATGGGAATGGGGTTCATCCGAACAAAGAGGTAGCAGCCAAGTTCCACGCAGATTATGAAAAGACGATTCTTTTGGCTGAAGCACTAGGCATTCATCAGATTAATACTTTCTCAGGATGCCCAGGTGACCACCCAGGTGCGAAATATCCTAATTGGGTAACTTGTGGATGGCCAGAAGATTATATGAAGATACTCGATTATCAGTGGAACGACGTGCTGATTCCTTATTGGAAAGAGGCGGTGGCTTTTGCAAAAGCACATGGCGTTAATAAGATTGCCCATGAAATGCACCCGGGGTTTGCAGTATATAACACCCAAAGTCTGTTGAGACTTAGAGAAGCGGTCGGTCCTGAGATTGGTGCTAACTTTGATCCTAGTCATCTATTCTGGCAAGGCATTGATCCTGTGGCTTCTATTAAAGCACTTGGCGATAGCATATTCCATTTCCATGCGAAAGATACTAAGATTGATCCGTATAACACAGCTGTTAATGGTGTGTTATACACAAGTCACTATGACCGATTTATTGATCGCTCATGGACATTTAGAACTGTAGGCTATGGTCATGACAGAGGTGTATGGGCTGATATCATGAGTGCCCTTAGAATGGTCGGTTATGATTATGCCATCAGTATTGAGCACGAAGATGGTCTTATGAGCATAAAAGAGGGACTTGAAAAAGCAATTACATTTTTACAAGATGTTATTATAGAAGAAGAAATGACGGAGATGTGGTGGGCGTAGCCTACCATAAGTTTGGAGGAAGTATATTGAAGAAATTTAGAGTTGGAATCATCGGGTGCGGGAATATATTTCCTATGCATGCTTACCCTGTTATGGAAAGAGAAGATACTGAGCTGGTTGCCATCTGTGATAACAAACCAGACATAATGACAGAACAATCCAATAAGTTGGGTGCGTCTGGTTATACAGATTATATAGAGATGTTTGAGAATGCCAATCTGGATGTCGTGCATCTGTGCACACCACATTACTTGCATCCAATAATGGCGATAGAAGCCTTAAAGCGAGGCATCAAGGTACTCACTGAAAAACCGATGAGTATCCAAGCTGCAGATGCAAAAGCCATGGTAGATGCGTCAATCGATAACAAGACAAGACTTGGTGTCATATTTCAAAACCGATATAACCCGGGAGCAAAATTAATAAAATCATGTCTTGAGAATGGTTCACTGGGTAAGATCATATCAGCTAGAGCTATGGTCACATGGAACCGATCTGATGATTATTATGCACTCAGTGATTGGAAGGGTACATGGGAAAAAGAAGG
>JAQICP010000177.1 GCA_027858555.1 Vallitaleaceae bacterium | reverse complement strand
CTTGTTGAACGACTACGAAGTAATCATTTACTCGCTATACAATCACTTATTATTCTACCTTCATTACAACTTATATAAGATTAGACTTCTGCAGCAATCTTCGTACAATAATTGCGACTTCCGCTCTTGTAATATTCGCTTTTGGAGCAACCATGTTACCACTTCTACCAGTTACAATCCCAGTATTCAGGCAGGCAGCAATACTTGATTTTGCATAACTTTCCGCTTCAGATGAATCTGTGTACGCTGAAAGTAATTCGCTGATTTCAACGTCGGTCAGCGTTGCATCCAGACCCGTTATTGCCATTGATCTGGTTATTATGACCATCGCCTGTTCCCTAGTTATCTTGTCATTTGGTCCAAAAGTACCATCACCATATCCTTTAATGATGCCATAGGATATAGCTGTTTCAATATAATCACAGTACCAGTCGTTAGAATCCACATCGCTGAACTTGTTCTCACCGATTCCTGCATCAAGGCCAAGAGCTCTGATGACTATTGTAGTAAATTCTGCACGAGTAATATCCCGGTCTGGCTCATAGTTTAGACCATCTGAACCGCTAACAATCATTCTAGCGCCCATGTCATTGATAGCATCTTTTGCCCAGTGACCAGCAACATCTTCAAATTCGATTGGATGCCAGATAACTGTATAAGTACTGTTTGTTAGGCTGTTGATTACAGCGTAATACTTGCCTTCGATGATGGTTATCTTGGTGGGTACGTGATAAGTTGTCCCGTCCGGTTTTACCACAATGCCTGTTGTGATTTTTGCTGAATCTACACCTTCTGTAATGGCGACAGTTCTTTCCACATAGGCATTAAATGTACTGACTTCAACTGTTTGGTCGTTGTATGTACAACTTATTGAATATTCGATTGCTGATACTACTAATGAGAATTCACTAGTTGTTGCTGCACTTTGGACCACCGTCACCGTTGTTGCAGATGGTTCAGCTATTCTTATCTGAACTTTAATATCTACTAGAGCTATATGCTGTCCCAGCTGGGCTGACACAGCATCTATGTTAATTTCAGATGTAGGTATTGTATACGTTACCGTTCCTGTTTGAATTTTGAGGGTTGCTTGTTGGTTCTGCATATCTTCAATCATCTGGCCATTAAGTTCGCCAATGGCGGTATGAGCTCCAGAATTTATGGGTATTGTAATTAAGGCATTGGTCCCTTCTGCTTTCATCATTTCATCAAGCTTCTTCTAATCGATAGTCATTGTTGTTGTTGTTTTACCATTTTCCATTGTATCAGTAGTCATACCTGCAACGATTGATTTTCCGTTGACCATAATACTGGCATTGGAAGGTGGTACTATAGTAGTGGCCATACTACTACTTGCTCCGCTAGAGTTTGGAGTGATACTTGAATCAGCACCGAACACTGGATAACCGTTGTTCACGCTAGCAACTTGTTTCCATGGATACATTGCAATTGTGATTGGATTCAAAGGAACGCCAATGTCTATATTCCCAGTGTCTACACTGACAGTATTTATATCTGTAGCATCTACCCAGCCGTTTAATTTCTCACCAAAACTAGCCGTTTGCATCTCAGTACTTGCGAGTCGTGAACCAACGGGATCAACCCTTCTCCTATATCCTCAGCTGTGCCAGTATAATAGGCGAATGGAGCAGTTTCATCCAAGTAATAGCAGTTTAAGTTTACAATTGCCTCCGCATCTGATCCAATTGTAATGTCTCCAGCGCCTGAAGCTAGTATTAAGCCAGTATTGTAACAATCAGGAATTCGGTAACTATAACTATTCAAATACGTTTAAAACACCTTAATTGATTAATTCTATAGTTCAAACCCTTCAAACACAGCATTATCGCACAAACTGAGTGCCAATGCATACTGGTCTTTGTCTCCTGCTGTCCAGCTTATAACCGGCATACCTCGCCTTTGTAACAAACGCACACGCCAACTCTTTAGGCCTTCAATCTGATAGTTAATAAAATCTGGTTTTGATAGAAAATTGAAGAACATATATTTTAATATGAATTTTTGATAGCTTTTTAGTTGACTATTCTCATACAACCCTGATATCTGACCCCTGATAATACTTGGTGTATGTTTCTTTAACCATTTCACCCTAAGTGGGTTGAAACTCTGTAACATGAACTCACCATTATAACGAGCTAATCTCTGTACAAGTGCTTCCTCAAGCAATCCTACCTTATGGCTGTTCTTTAATTCTATGAGTAACGGCACCTTACCATCCACCATTTCAAGGACTTCATCCAGTAAGGGGATGTGGTAATCCGTATTAGCCAATTTTAAAGTGCCTATATCCTCTAATGTCAGATTAGCAGTCTTTTGTTCCATACCCGTCATTCTTTTAACATCACTATCATGAAATACGATTATATGCCCATCACTAATAATATGCACATCTAGTTCTATGGCATATTCCCTATTGATGGCATTGTAAAAAGCCCCGATTGAATTTTCAGGTAGTTGCTCATTATGAAAGCCTCTATGTGCCAACGCCTGCTTAAAAAGCCATGAGTCTTTTGTTAGTCTTTTCAATAGCATGTCTCCTTACTAATGGGCATTACTTAATAATTTTCTTCAATTTTCATTATCTGATGATACAATACTTCATTGACCGGTGTCTTAATCCGATGTTTTTTTCCTAACTTAAGCACCGTTCCTGAAAAGAGCTCAACTTCTGAATAATCATGTCTGAGTCCATCCTGTCGCATGGATGGCATACCAGTTGGAGAAAGCGTATCAACCAAACTGACATAAGCTAGCAACTCTTCTTCTGATATCATAATGCCTTCAGCCTTCGCCAATCTAATCACTTCACCCATGGCTGCTACCATCTTATCTCTAGGTTCCCCTGGTTGTTGGACTGTTTCATACGCACCTTCATACACCATGACAACTTGATTCACACCCACATTCAACATGAATTTGCTCCAAAGTCTGTGTACGATATCACTTTCTCTTGTATAAGGTAATGCAATCTTGTCAAATAATCGGCAGACTGCTTCAAGATTAGAAATATCTTTTTCTAGTGTGCCAATACGCAATTGCCCAAACTTACTATAGGTTAAATCTGGTCCTATTTTAACAGCGTCCATGCCTTGTGCCACAGTCACCAGCATTTTTTCTCTGCCATATCTTTGCCCAATAATGGTTTCACTACTTATACCATTGAGTAATGATATGTTAACTGTATGCTGGCCTATCAGATGTTTTGCTGTCTCCATTGCTGATTCAAGGGCGTTTGCCTTAACTGTAAAAATCAGCAGATCGACTGTTGGTTCACCTTCTTGATCAGATATCATTCTAAAATCACAAGGCATGCCATTTAAACTGACACGTGCTTTTTCATATTTTTGTTGGCGTATGGCACTAAGAACAAACCCCACATTTTCTTTACCAAGATGATTCGATAGGTACTCACCAAACAGGACCCCGAGGGCACCCATACCAACAATTCCTACTGTTTTAATTGCCATATATATACTCCTAATCCGTTAATCCCATACTAATCCAATACATAATCCATTATTGCTTTAGGACACATCTGTTAAGACTTCTAACGCTCATCTGTTATAACTGCTAATACTCATTTGTTACTATATAATAGTATTATACTATTAGCCAATTGTCTTTTTATATCTCAGTCCTTTTGTATCAAATGCTACTCTAACGCTTTGCGCCTTTGCTTTTTAGATATTAAATGATATCTTGCTGATCTGTCTGGGCTGCGAATCTAATAGCGGTCCATCCATCTTCTTCTTTTGAATTAACATTCGCACCATGTTCCACAAGTTCTTTTATTATCCCGAGGTCACCTTTATCAGCTGCAAAAAGTAAAGCATCGCCAGCATAGGCATTTTTCATGTTGACCTTAGGTTTATAGCTCATTAATAATTTCACCATTTCTAATGTGCCGCCATAAGATGCAATCATTAAGGCAGTCCACTTTTCACCATCTTGTGCATTAATATCAGCACCGTTGTCTAATAGTAATTTAGTCAGTATGAGGTCACCAGCATCCACTGCGACCATCAATAAAGTATTACCCTTAGCTATCTTCTGATTCACATTAATTTCAGATTTCTTTTCGCGAAGAATCTTCTCCACCTCACCATAATTCTTGGCCAAACAAGCCGCTTCTAGTAAATTAAATGCTAAGTCCATATTGCCCTCCTCTTCTACTACCCGAAGTAGTAGCTAATATAATTGTTATATATCCTGAATTCTATTATAAGACTAATCAATAGATTAATTGCATTTACACATGTCCTAAAAGCATTGGTA
>JAQICP010000013.1 GCA_027858555.1 Vallitaleaceae bacterium | reverse complement strand
TCAGCTGCATACATCTTATATAATTTGAATAAAGCGATTATGCTAAGAACTACATACGCTAAAGAAATCAGGGTACCAATAACCGGTATTGCACCAAGTATGGCCGTTGCGCCACAAGCTACAGCCAATATTAAACCAGCATTTTCTATCTTAGTTTGACCTAATTCAATTGTTTTAATAATTTGACCTAGTATCCACATATTTCCGACTGGTATCCATGCCAACCATGGGTTTTCAATACCTCTGTTAGTAGCCATTGTCATAAGAGCTAATGAACATAATACATAACCTGCTAAAGCTACAAGTAATATAATAATGATAAAAAAACCAAAAAACGCTAAAAATGCAAATAATCCATCATACATATAAATATCTCCTTTTATTATAGATTAGTAGTTACAGATCCAAGGTTATCATGAGATACAATCCATCCAATCACAAGACATGAAAAACCACATTTCATATAGATATTTTACCATGTACGTCATTTTCATTCAATCATTTTCTGGAAATAAGTTTAGTGAGCGTTTTTAACAGGTGATTTAGATGGTATTTGATAGATATGACACTGTTTCGTTTAAAATAGATTGTTAAATATGCAAAAAGATGATAAAATTTCATAGAAATGGAGGTTCATATGAAAACAAAACTTATAATTCTAGTAGGAATTTTATTGATATTCGTAATTGTACCACTTAGCGGGTGCACAAAAGAGGAAGGTATTAGAGACATTGGTGTTGGTGAGCAGTTGTTTTATCTTTATGATGATGAATACGCCTATATGGATGCAAGACTTAAGACTAATGATGATTTCACACCTAAATTGATGCATAATTTATTTAACGCAGAAGAGTTGGAGAATCCTGAAGTATAGATTGAAAATTACATGCAGCAATACAATATGAAAGATGTGGCGACTGGTCAGGTGCTTTCATATGAAGATTACTTGCTATATCAAGATTATGAATTGGCTATATTTGACTTAATTGGTAATGGCTACACATCTTCTTTTTATATACCGGGTCAAGTAATAGCTATAGGCGCCTCTAATAGTGAGCTTAATCCTGTAGTAAATGAAGGGGTCATTAGTGTGACTAATAAGGGCGAAAATGATATTGCCATAGTTGTCTACCAATTGGATGGGAACGCATCTGATATCAAATTTGTAGAAAGAGATCATCTGTATTATGAATTAAATAGTTTGGGCGCACTTGAACGGTTCACTACATATATCAAGGAAGATGATTTGTTTTATTTAGGTGAAGGCGTTACCCTCAGAGAAATGATTGATTATTTTTACGATGGCGATTATGCTGCTTTTTATGAAGAAACACCACTCAGCTATTTTAAGGACGAGCGAACAGTGACATTAGATGAGTTGATGCAAGATATTGATGTGAATGTTGATGTGTTTACTTCTGAAAATGTTTCCACTTACATAAGAGTACCAGGTGAACTGGTATTTATCAGCCAGGATGTCTCATATCAGTTGGATGGTGATTATATATACATCGGACCTGAGTATAGTGGTGAGATAGTAGTAGGTTACAGAGTAGATAATAAATAAAGCAAGTTATATTTCCTAACAAATCCAATTTTCATATGATATTCACACATGTATAATATGATGCTTATAGATTAAAACATATTATAGAGGAGTGTTATTATGAAAAGATGGATTAGTTTTTTATTGGTAATAATGATGTTGATGGTAGTTGGTTGTGAATCTGAATCGACTGACAGTAGTAACGAAAGTGATTCCTACACAGAGAACACAATTGACTCGAATGCAGATGAGGATACCCAAGCTGAAGCAACTGGGGATATAGATCAAGATGAAACAATTAATATAGACCTTAGATATATGGATAGTGCCCTACCCGTACAAGAACGTGTGAGTAGCCTGCTTTCAAATATGACCGTCGAAGATATGATCGGGCAGATGATTCAAGGCGAGATGTCAGCAGTCAGTGCTTATAGTATGACGACTTATAAACTGGGCAGTGTACTTAGTGGTGGTGGTTCTGTCCCGGGCAACAATACTATTGAAGCGTGGCAAGAACTAATAACAACCCTACAAACAGCAGCAATGGAGACAACCCTAGCAATCCCCATGCTGTATGGTATCGATGCCGTTCATGGTCATTCTAATGTGAAAGAGGCGGTCATCTATCCTCACAATATTGGACTGGGCGCAGCTAATAATGAGGCACTAATCTATGAAATGGGTTTGGCTGTTGGTGACGAGATGAAACTGACCAATATCCTATGGAACTTTTCACCATGTGTAGCGATCAGTGCAGATCCTAGATGGGGACGGACTTATGAAAGTTATTCATCAGATTCAGTGATTGTTACTAACCTAGGACTAGCCTATATGCAAGGCTTACAGGATGCAGGTGTGGTGGGGACGGCAAAGCATTATGCTGGTGATGGCGCTGTAGCTTATGGCACTGGAGATGGTGGGAATATCATTGACCGTGGTGATACCATTATGTCAGAAGAAGCCTTTAGGGAAACCCAACTGGCACCATACAAAGTCTTGGTTGATGCAGGTGTTGATACGGTGATGATCTCATTTTCCAGGTTTAATGGTTTACATATGCATGAAAATGGCTATCTGATTAACGATGTATTAAAAGGTGAAATGGGTTTTGAAGGGCTGGTTGTTTCAGATTGGGAAGGCATTAATGCCCTACCTTATCCATCATTAGAAGATAAAGTCGCCGTATCCATTAATGCGGGCATAGACATGTTGATGCAACCGTATAATTTTACTGAAGTTTTTATGGCTATGTTGTCAGCTTATGACAATGGTGATATATCATTAGAGCGATTGCAAGATGCCAATAGGCGCATCTTAACTGTTAAAATGAACGCAGGTTTATTCGAAGACCCATATGGTGAGAATATCGTAACTGTGGCTGATAGTTTAGGCTCAGATGGTTATAGAGCATTAGCAAAAGAACTGGTATCAGAAAGTTTAGTTCTACTTAAAAATGAAATGCAAGTATTACCTTTACAAGCTGGTCAAAAAGTATTTGCTTATGGTCCTGCAATCGATGATATTGGGGTACAGTCCGGTGGTTGGACAAGAACATGGCAAGGTAGTACCGATAAGGTGAGCGGTAGTGAGTGGATGAACGGTACGACTATATTAGAAGGTCTTGAAAGCTATGGAGCTGAAATGGACATTGAAATCATTACTAATAAGGATAGAATGAATGAAGCGGATGTGATGATTCTAGCAATTGGAGAGAAACCTTATGCAGAGATGCAAGGTGACACAATGGATCTGTCCATAGTGGGTAGCTTTGGCCTGTCAGGTAATCAAGAAGCTATTGACTTAGCCAAATCATGGAACAAACCTGTAGTGGCGCTCATTGTTGCAGGTAGACAAGTATTAATAGATGAATTCATTAATGACTGGGACGCAGTAGTCATGTGTTATTTACCAGGCACCGAAGGTGATGGTGTTGCTGATGTATTGGTTGGCAATAGAGACTTTAGTGGTACATTACCAATGCCTTGGTATATGTCAGTTGATGATATTGGGATAAACAACCCAGAGTTACTGTTTGAACTAGGCTACGGCCTTACAATGGAGTAATTAGTCCTATTATAATATAGATTAGAAAAGATTGGGTATACACCTAATCTTTTTTTTTGATATAATAAGGAAGTACAGTGGATACTGGCAGAAAGTGCATGGTCGAGGCCGGTCTAGAATTAGAACCGAAAGGGGTATTATATGATAACGACAGTAACGTTGAATCCTGCCATTGACAGGACGATTCTAATAAATGGATTAGAATATGGTGAGGTTAATCGAATCAACAGAGGAAGAGAAGATATCGGTGGCAAAGGTATTAATGTATCTAAAGTATTACATCAATTTTATGAAAAGACCATTGCCCTAGGCTTTATCGGAGAGGAAAACACTGAAGATACCTTTCGGTTATTAAAAAAAGATAATGTTGAACATGATTTTGTATTGGTTGAAGCTATGACAAGGACTAATGTGGTAATCGTTGAATTAGATAAGGATATTACTACTAATATTAACGAATCAGGATGTACCATTAATGAATTCCAATACAAGTCATTTGTTGAAAAAATGATGAATTATGCCAATGATTCCAGCTATATGGTATTTAGTGGCAGTTTGCCAAATGGGTTAACTGACGATACATATAAGAATTTAATTGATATGGTCCGTGATAAAGTAAGGACTGTTCTAGATGCGGATGGCGAGTTACTTATTCAAGGCATCAAATCATCACCCTATATGATTAAGCCCAATATTCATGAATTAGAACATGCATTTAACACGACCATCGATACAGATGAGAAAGTTATTAAGATAGCAAGAAAGATGATTGCTGACTACGGTATTACATTGGTGTTGGTATCACTTGGAAAAGATGGCGCTATATTAGTTTCAAAAGATGAAGCACATAAGGCAGAACCAGTTGAAGTGGATGTTAAAAATACAGTAGGTGCAGGAGACTCTATGGTTGGTGGTTTCATCCACGGGTTATCTGAAGGTTATGATTTAAGCACTTGTTTAAAATATGGTTCAGCTTGTGGTACCCTTGCCGTTATGACTGAAGCCAATCAGACATTGGATCACTCGCTACTCGCCAGTATTCTAAAGGAAATTAATATCATCTCATATTAATGCGTTAGAGCTAGGTGTACTGGCTCTATTTTTTGGAGGGTTATGATTAAGGAACCTATTGAAAGAACTATATTTCATATTGATATGAATGCTTTTTTTGCTTCATGTGAGCAGGTTGTAAATCCTGATCTGAAAAACAAGCCGATTATAGTAGGCGGTGATCCTAGTAGAAGATCAGGCATAGTACTCGCCTGTAGCTATGAAGCCAAGAAATTCGGGGTAAAAACCACTATGCCGCTTTTTACGGCTTTAAAACTGTGCCCAAAAGCAATTATAGTAAAATCAACTATGGGGATATACAGCGATATGTCTAAAAAAGTCATGTCAATATTTGATGATTATACGCCGCTTAAGGAGCAACTATCCATAGATGAAGCATTTCTTGATATGACTGGAACTGAGCATCTCTTTGGTAAACCAATTCAAGCGGCTAAATTAATACAAGAGAGGATATATAAGGAACTTGATTTGGGGTGTTCTGTTGGCATATCATTCAATAAATTATTGGCAAAGATGGCCTCAGACATGAAAAAACCCATGGGTATCACCACCTTATATCAGGATGAGATAGCTAAGAAGTTATGGCCACTACCCGTAGGAGAATTATATGGTATCGGTAAGAAAACCGTACCAAAACTTGAAACACTAGGTATAAGAACGATTGGTGATTTAGCAAGGGCTGATCAGAATGCACTTACCGAACAGTTTGGCGGGCTAGGTGCCAATCATATGCTAGCATCTGCAAATGGCAGATCGAGTGATATGCTAATGCCATCAGACCCATCAGATATGAAAAGTGTTGGTAATGAAATCACTTTTAGCAAAGATATATATGAACTTGAAGCCATAAAAAAAGAATTGCTTTACCTTTCAGACAAGGTAGCTTACCGCCTCAGGAAAAAAGAATTTAAGGGTAGGACTATTAATATCAAGATTAAGTTTAATGACTTTGAGGTAATAACACGAGCAAGGACCATTAATCAACCTACGGATTCTACAGATGAGATATTCGAAGTAGCTTACGATCTCATGCGTATTAATAAAGGCGACAAAGGAATTCGGTTGATAGGTGTTACCATGTCTAATATTGATGTGGATAAGCCGGTGCAGATGTCACTTTTTGACCAAGAAAATGAGGTCAGACCAGTTGACGATATGGTTGACCTCATAAGAGAAAAATTTGGGTATGATGCTGTAGTTAGGGGTGGACTTCTAGATTATAGAGGTTTTAAGAACAAAAATAAATTGTCCGAGTAGAATCAACTTGGCAATGAATAGAAGCCATATGAGTTACATGATTTTGTTGACATCCTTAATTGTGATAGTTATTCTACCAGTAGAATCTGTTAAGATCTCCATCTTACTTGGATCGTTGTAAAATGCCATAGGTATGGTAATCTCGACGCCTTCATCAGTGCGTATTTTTTGCTTGGTGAAAGCCTTGGCAATAGTTTTTTCTTGTAAAGTGACAGTAGGCTTATCTAGACCCTTCTTTTCCATGGTTTCCATGAATTGCTCTTTGACTTCAGGTGTATGTCGAAACACTTTATTAGCATAGGTATCAAGTTGAATCATACCGTCTTCCCCGATAGCTTCATATAGTTCTTTGTTCAAGGTGATCTTTTTTTCAGGGTCATCATTAAAATACTTTTTACTGATCTGATTGGTAGTTTGCTTGACTATATTCAGTTGTTCTTTTGAAGATAGACCAGTAGCGCATTTTAACAGTATATTGGATAGATAAGGTTGCTTTAAGCCATCAACCAGATATGATTTTTCAACGACCTGAATAGATAGGTCATGAAGGTTGATTACAACACCTTCGTTAATCCTTTGTGATGGACTAGGCAGAGATGTTCTGTATTCTAAAATGTGATTACACAGTTGTTCTGCTTCATAATCGGAATCATGAATATAGGACTTTTGATAGTTAAGCTTGAGTAGTGCAAGATAGGGGACTGATTTGTTAAGAAATCTAATGACAGCCAGGTCAGCGGCAGGGATATCTGGATTGTTTTGCATAATAGCAAATAATTTTTCGCCGATATTCACGGACGTAGTAATTAGGTCTGTCTTTTCAGATTGATAATCCTTTATATAGCCAAGGAACATGTTTTGTTCTTCTGAAAAACGGCAGGATTTTATCTGATCATCATTAAGTAGCTTAATAATGTGTGGTAGAAAAAAATCTAAAGCATGTGGAGATGATTCGATGATCTGGTGTGAAAAGATCGGTGTCATCATAAAAGGATCTAATATATGGACAATCATTTCTTTAATGGTGGTTTCTTCTTGGTAAAACATAGGGACTCCCATCGGTAATGTTAGTTATTGCAGTACTAATCAATTATATAGGATATGGGGTATAAAATAAAGAATTATATATATGCGTTATTGTTTGGAACTAGCAGCATTTTGTGTAGCGGTTGAAGCTAAAGATTCCATTACGTGCATAACGTCACTTCTATTAACTTCCATCTCATGAAGCTTACTGAAATTGTAGTTATGATACTGTTTATATGATTGATTCGTTCTGAAATGGTATTATAAAGTTCGCCTGTTTCATTAACGCTGGCAACTTGGATTCTAGTTGCCCTACATATAAAAATATTGTATATAAGCATAAATAAGATGCCAAGTATAGCCTCGGCGTCTTATTTATTATGAGTATGCTTATTATAACCATACATATCGCTTTGAAACATTATCTAAAAACTAAAGAAAAGCTCATTTAGACAATTTAATGGATTTTTGATATAATCAGAATGAAATAATTATATC
>JAQICP010000126.1 GCA_027858555.1 Vallitaleaceae bacterium | reverse complement strand
TGGAATTCCCCCTTCTACAACTAATATAACACCTATTATTAATAATTGGATTGTTAATTTTGTTGTAATCTATGAGTTCATTATATAATCAGTAACTTATAGGGCAGTGTTAAACACATTAAGGATTAATTAGAAAAGCTATAGAAATTGCTAATGCATGACGTTTCTTAGATAAGAATTATCAGATTTTAGATTGAGTTCATAGTACTTTGGTCAGGGAGGCTAGATATTTTATGCTGATTTGAGGTATGATTGAAACAAAAGTACTACTTATGACGTCTAAGAACTGATACTACAAGTTGTAAAGGAGGTATATTATGAGATCGAAGATTATTAGCGGGTTGCTAGTGCTGATTATGTTGCTGCAACCGACTACTGTTGCTGCGGGGAATGATCCTACTATTAAGATCAGTATAGATGGACAGATCATTTCTCTTGAGGAAGAAGTTTACACAAGCAATTCAAGGGTATTGGTACCACTTAGGAGTGTATTTGAATATATGGGTATCCTTGTTGATTACAATGAAACAACTAGGCAAGTCATCGCCAAATCAGATGACATCGAAGTTGTAATGGACATTGGGGAAGATTTGGTCCTAGTCAATGGGCAGATAACAAGACTTGATGTGGGCACGCTTGCCTTATCAGGAAGAACTTACGTACCTATTAAATTTATTGCAGAAGCGTTTGGAAACTTTGTTGATTGGGATGCTCAAACCCGGACTGTTATTATAAAAACTAACGGAGGTATGCCTTTTGCTAATGAGAAGTTACCAGTTGTTTCATCGAGGGAAGCACTTACATCGTTACTCCAGTATAACGAAAAGTTAACAAACTATATCTATGGTGGTTTAAGTAATGAACCGATGTTGGAGATGGACGTTGCGCCTACAAGTGATAGCGTAGCTGAGAGTCCTGAAGCAATTTCATCTTCAGATAATGGATATTCGGACACGAACAATCAAGTTGCAGGTGTTCAGGAAAGTGATGTTATCAAAACTGATGGGGAATATATCTATCAGGTAGTAGACGGCAAAGTGAATATCTATAGTGCCGTACCAGATCAAGTAAGCCTAATTAATACGATCAGTCCAAGTGATTTTACAGTGACAGAAGTATTTATGGTAGATCATCAATTAATACTTTATGGTCAGAAGTTTTATGGCTATCTGGAACCATATTTGATTGATGGGGTTACCATAGATAGCGAGACGACTACTGTAGAGCCGGTCACTGTTGATGCACCAATGGTTGAGTCTATGATATTACCATATTATGGTGAGGATGAAGTTTTCATGTCAGTTTATGACGTGACAAGTCCTAGCAATCCACTATTAAATCAAGCCTATAAGTTTGATGGTAATTACATTTCAGGGCGTGTGATTGGTGATTATTTGTACTTGGCAACAGATAAATATTTTTGGCCGGGTCCATTATATGAAGCACAATCTAGCAGTAGCTATACGGACGCAGAACTTTTACCTAGCTATACCAATATATTGACGGGAGAGACTACAACCCTTGATTATTCAGATATAAGGTATTTTCCAGATAATGTATCTAGTAATTATTTCATGACCATAGGGTTATCATTAAAGAGTGGTGAAATAGATGTAGATGCCTATCTAGGTTACGGCGGTCAGGTTTATGTAAGTGAAACGGGTTTCTACACAGCAGTTACTCATTATGAGTACAATATCCTTGAAAGTGCAACTGAACTTTATCGCCCTGCATATGATGTGAACACAGCCATATACAAATTCGACATAGGTGAAGGTAAGATGAGTTATGATGCTAAGGGCATGGTGAACGGTACCATACTCAATCAATTTTCAATGGATGAATATGATGGCAATTTCAGAGTAGCAACTACTAAAGGTAATAATTGGTGGTGGGGAACTAATAACGAAAGTACTAATAATCTATATGTTTTGGATGGTGGACTTAATCAAATCGGTGCAATTGAAGGGTTGGCAAAAGGAGAGACCATCTATAGTACAAGGTTTGTAGGAGACAAGATTTACATGGTGACTTTTAGACAAGTTGATCCATTCTTTGTCATAGATGCATCCGTTCCATCTAATCCTGTGGTACAAGGTTACTTGAAAATACCTGGTTTTAGTTCCTATATGCATCCTATGGATGAAACACATATTTTAGGTTTTGGACAAGAAACAGTGGAGGATGCCAGTGGTAGGGTAACAACAGCTGGTTTTAAAATCTCGCTTTTTGATGTGACTGATTTTGAAAATCCAATTGAGTCGGACAAACTAGTAATTGGTTTAAGTGGCACCAACTCAGAGTTAGAGTATAATCATAAAGCATTGATGTATGCCATTGAAAAAAACCTTATGGCCATACCAATATCGGTCTGCGAAACTATAAAGTATAATCCAGATGTCTTTGGTGCCTATGTATTTAATATCTCAACTAGCGATATATCCATAGCGGGACGTGTGACACATCATGAAGCTGGCGTTACCATAGAAAAAGATAACTATTCAGATTATGTCTATTTCGACTGGGACTATAACATTTCAAGGACCTTGTATATCGGTGACTATTTATATACATTTTCCAATAAGCTGATAGTTGTATATGATCTAGATTCACTTGATGAAGCAAGTCGGTTATCAATCAAATAGATAGTAGTTGTAATGGCTTCGCATTGATCTGCGAAGCCATTTTTTATGAAGGCTAGAAAATCCTCATCTGCAAAATGTCCTTTTCATGCCCAAACAAATGACTCTTATAATGAATGAAATATCGAAGGATAAGGCGCGTACTTGTCCAAGGTATTACCCTGTGTGGAAAGAACTTGTTTAGTATTGAAAAAAGTTATTTTCTGTGTCCTATAGCAAAGTCAACGATAATTGAGTATAATAAAGTCATACGCTAGTAAATGATAAAGTAGTTTAGGAGGTAAGGATGCTGGATAAGAAAGATTTAATTAACAAGTGGAGCAAAGATGCTCAAATAGCTAATAAAGTTGATGCAAGTCTATATGCCCGTTATGAAGTCAAACGTGGACTCAGAGACCTTGATGGTAAAGGTGTTCTTGCAGGCCTAACCCATATCGGGGAAGTGCATTCATATATTATTTCAGATGGTATTACTATACCAGCAAAAGGACAACTAATATATCGAGGGATTGACATAGATGATTTAGTAGGTGGATTTTTGAAAGAGGATAGATATGGTTTTGAAGAGACATGTTTTCTTTTACTGATCGGGCATTTGCCAAGTTCAGAAGAATTGAGTGACTTTAGAACGCTCATATCAAATAATTATGAGCTGCCTGATGGGTTTTTACGAGATAATATCATGAAATCACCAAGTAAAGATGTAATGAATACCATTGCGAGAAGTGTTTTAACCATGTATTGTTATGATGATAATCCTGAGGAATTAACTGAAAGCAACATCTTGAGACAAAGTATTGGACTAATAGCTAATTTTCCTCTTCTAGCTATCTATGGATATCAAGTGTTTTCTCATTATCATGAGAAGAAGAGTTTTGTGATTCACGCACCACAACCAGATTTAAGTATAGCTGAAAATATACTTTTTATGCTTCGCCATGATAACAAGCATACAGATTTAGAAGCTAAACTTCTAGATCTGGCATTAGTACTTCATGCAGAGCATGGCGGTGGTAATAATTCTACCTTTACGACTCATGTGGTTAGTTCAGCTTATACCGATATATATTCAATCATAGCAGCGGCAATGGGCTCACTAAAAGGGCTCAGACATGGTGGCGCTAACATTAAAGTTGTGCAGATGTTCGCGGAGATAAAAGAACAGGTGAAGGATTGGAAAGATGAGGAAGCGGTAGCGGACTATATTGACAAGATTGTGAAGAAAGAAGCATTTGACAAGACGGGTCTCATATATGGTATAGGCCATGCCGTTTATTCTATATCCGATCCAAGAGCAGTCATATTCAAAGGCTACGTAGAGCAGTTGGCTAATGAGAAAGGGCTAAAAGAAGAATATGATTTATATAATCTTGTTGAAAATCTAGCACCTGTTATTATTGGCAAACATCGTAAGATCTATAAAGGCATATCTGCCAATGTGGATTTTTACTCAGGCTTTGTTTATCGTATGTTAGATATACCCCAGCAATTATTCACACCATTATTTGCCATTGCTCGTGTAAGCGGTTGGTGTTCGCATATTCTCGAAGAACTTGCGAAAGATGGAAAAATTATTAGACCGGCTTACAAT
>JAQICP010000107.1 GCA_027858555.1 Vallitaleaceae bacterium | reverse complement strand
ATATATAGGAGATTATACCCACAAACCCTGAAATCATAGGCATTATCAACGATTTTCAACTTATTCGTCCCGCCAATCTCCTGTTTGTATAATATTTGGTCCGAATGTATATAATATATATAACCAGCGTTAATCTGGAAGGATTGAACACCTTCGGATATTATACTGGTTTTCCCCTCTTTATAGGACGATAAATAGTCCGTGTCATCTAGTAGATATATAGTCTCATCACCTTCATGGGTGTATAACATAATGTGCTGGTATGAACCGCTCAACAAACTCATTTTTTCAGTGTACCGATTGTCACCTGTGATTGTGTAACGATAGACATCACCATCTAATATCAGATAGATAGCGCCATCAGAAACCACAAAATCTTCACAAGGACCTTGGTCAATTCTTGTTAATTCACCTGTACTTAGATCATATGCACTCAAAAACCCATCTGAATTGATATAATAGATTGATTGATTCACCACTTGAATATCATCTAGTATTGTAACACCAGGGTCCGTCTCAATAACACCCGCTTCTATCTCTTTTACTAATTCATAATCTCTATACTGCTTGATACCGGTAGTTACGCCAAGTAGATTCTTCTGGACATAATAACCATAGCCTGCGTCGTTGCCAAGACTTTTATTCTCAATGCCTTTTTGAAATGGTCGAGTCTGTGATCCGATGCTATCATTGGTGACTATTCGATTAAATATGACCAGTGCTTGCTCTATGGTAGAATACCCAAGTGGGGATAATTGCGTGGCCGATATACCATTGATGATACCTGCATTCAAGCATTTCACCATACTGTTCATCGCCCAAGTACCAATTGCATGGGTATCGACAAAAGGTGCTAAGCTCGCGTCATTATCTGATAAATAAACACCTATTACTTCCAATGCCTTCATATATAAGGTGCATATCTCTTGCCTTGTAATTGGTTGACTTGGTCTATAGGTATTATCAAGATAGCCTGTAATGATGCCTGCTTTGAATAAACCTATGACATAGTAATCATCACAATCCGTAAGAATGTAGGACATATTCAGGTCTGCAATTTCACTAATGGCTATACCATAAGATTCCACTAGTTTATATACCAAATAGGCATAGGTCTCACGGGTTATATTGGTTTGATAATGATCAAAACTATCCCCGCGCAGTATACCCGTTTCTTGTAGCTGTAAAATATCTTCTATGGCCCATCCACTAGGCAAGCTGTCCGAACTGGCACTAATACTCAGTGACAGATTAAACACTAACAAGATGCTTAATATTATGGCTGTAAGTCGTCTTTTTACCCTCATACTACTCTCCCTCATATCTGTGTTAGTTCATTCCTAATATAGAACTTGCATGTTGTACATCTGTGTTGGCAATTCTTTACCAATACTTATATGTAAGTTCTTCTTCATAATACTTCTTTGTAACACTTCTTAGTTATCACTTCTTTGTAGCACTTCTTAGTTATCACTTCTTTATTATCACTTCTTTATTAGCACTTCTTTATTAGCACTTCTCTATTAGTACTTCTCTATTAGCACTTCTCTATTAGCACTTCTCTATTAGCACTTCTTTATTAGCACTTCTTTATTAGCACTTCTCTATTAGCTCTTCTCTATTAGCACTTCCTTGTTACCCATCTTCATTAGCACTTCTTTGTTAATACCCTTTTCAAATACTGACCTGTATAGGATGCTTCAACATTAACCAATTCTTCTGGTGTGCCAGTGCCGATGATCAAGCCACCTCTGCTACCACCTTCAGGTCCCAGGTCAATAACATGGTCTGCCGTTTTAATGACATCCAAGTTATGTTCAATAACCAGTACCGTGTTGCCGCCCTCTACCAAACGCTGTAGGATATGGACCAGCTTACTGACATCTTCAAAATGCAAACCTGTGGTAGGTTCATCCAATATGTACATGGTCTTACCTGTGCTTCTTTTAGACAATTCTGTGGCCAACTTGATTCGCTGAGCCTCTCCGCCTGACAGGGTCGTTGAAGGTTGACCCAGCTTGATATACGATAAGCCGACATCATTGAGCGTCACCATCTTACTATATATCTTAGGGATGTTCTCAAAGAATGTCAATGCTTCCTCCACATTCATATCAAGCACATCTGCTATGTTTTTACCTTTGTATCTGATGTCCAATGTTTCCCTGTTATAGCGCTTCCCGTGACAGACCTCGCATGGTACATAGACATCCGGTAGGAAGTGCATTTCAATCTTGATAATACCATCACCACTACAGGCCTCACAACGGCCACCTTTGACATTAAAACTAAACCGACCTTTTTTGTAACCCCTAAGTTTTGATTCAGCAGTCTGTGTAAATATATCTCTGATAAAGTCAAATACTTTGGTATAAGTAGCTGGATTGGAACGCGGCGTTCTGCCAATCGGTGATTGATCGATATCAATGACTTTGTCTAGATGTTCCAGACCTAACATATCGTCATGTTTTCCTGGTCTTTTAAGAGCTCTGTTCAGATCTCTCGCCAGACGCTTGTATAGGATTTCATTGACCAACGAACTTTTGCCCGAACCTGAAACCCCTGTTACAGCAGTAAAAACACCAAGAGGAATAGCCACATCAACATGCTGAAGGTTGTTCTCTGAAGCACCGATAATCTTTAAGAAATGTCCATTTGACGGACGTCGCTTTGTTGGTACATCAATGAATTTTTTACCACTTAGATAAGCACCGGTTATGGATGCTTTACACGCCATAATAACTGCAGCATCACCCTGTGCTACTATTTCACCACCATGGGAACCGGCACCAGGACCGATATCGACGATATAATCGGCTTCGTCCATGGTTTCTTCATCATGCTCCACCACAATGAGCGTATTGCCCAGGTCTCGCAAATGCTTGAGTGTGGTCAATAATCTGGCATTATCTCTTTGATGCAAGCCAATGGAAGGCTCATCTAATATATAGACCACCCCAACTAAACCAGACCCAATCTGAGTTGCCAAACGAATTCTTTGAGCTTCACCACCAGAAAGCGTACCGGCTGAACGAGAAAGTGTCAAGTAATCTAGTCCTACATCTACGAGGAATTTGACTCTTCCGCTTATTTCTTTAATGATCTGATCTCCAATTAATAGATCACGATCCGTTAGTTTAATTGTGTCAAAAAGTTGCTTGATTTCAATAATCGCCATATCTGTTATTTCAACAATGTTATGACCATCAATACGAACACCTAATGCCTCTGGTTTCAATCGCTGACCTTTACAAGTCGGGCAATCATTATTCGTCATATATTTCTCATATTCTTGGCGCATGTATTCAGAAGAGGTCTCTTTATAACGTCTGGCCAGGCTATTGATAATACCTTCAAAAACCATGTCGTACTTGACAGAGCCTCTTTCAGATGAATACTGAACCGTGACTTTCTTATTAGAACCGTGCATCAGTAGGTTTTTGACTTTTTTAGGTAAATCTTTATATGGGGTGTTCAGATCAAATTTGTATTCTTCAGATAGTGCTTTTAGCATAGCCTGCAGATAGCTGGTATCATGAGATGCACCACGCCACCCAGGTGCTACGATTGCACCCTCAAGTAGGCTGATATCTTTTTTTGGTACAACCAGTTCAGGGTCGAACTCCATCATATAGCCAAGTCCATGGCATGCTGGACATGCCCCAAAAGGATTATTGAAAGAAAACATACGTGGTTCAATTTCTTCAACACTAATATGGCCGTCTGGACAGGCAAAACTCTGACTGAAATTAATCTTCTCACCATCAATCACATCCACTGCCATAATCCCACCAGTCAAATGCATGACGGTTTCTATGGATTCAGAAAGTCTGGACTGGACATCCGAATTAATCACCAGTCTATCCACAACAATCTCGATGGTATGTTTGACATTCTTATCAAGGACAATGTCCTCAGATAGGTCATATAGATTATCATCAATAATAGCGCGTACGTAGCCACTTCTTTTAGCATGATCTATGAGCTTGGTATGTTCACCCTTGCGTCCTCTTATGACAGGCGCTAAAAGTTGAATTTTACTGCCCTCAGGTAGTTCTAATAGCTGATCTACAATCTGATCGACTGTTTGCTTCTTAATGATTTTTCCACAAGTTGGACAATGTGGCACACCGACTCTAGCAAACAAAAGTCTGAAATAATCATAGATCTCCGTAACCGTTCCAACAGTAGACCTTGGATTTCTATTGGTTGTTTTTTGATCTATGGATATGGCTGGTGATAGCCCTTCAATGGAATCCACATCAGGTTTTTCCATCTGTCCAAGGAACTGTCTGGCGTAACTTGACAAGGACTCCACATAACGGCGTTGTCCCTCAGCATAGATGGTATCAAATGCCAGTGAAGACTTACCCGAACCACTGAGCCCTGTAAATACCACCAATTTGTCCCGTGGAATGATTAAATCTATATTTTTTAAGTTATGCTCTCTGGCGCCTTTTATGATGATACTGTTTTTTGCACTAGTTTGTTCACTGTTTATCATACTATTCTCCTTTGTATATTTGGATCTGTTTGTTAACTTTTAGCAGTTCATCACGAAGCTTGGCCGCAAGTTCGAATTGTAAGTCCGATGCCGCCCGCTTCATCTCAGCTGATAGTTTTATACTTGTATTTTCAAGTTCTTCTCTATTCATTGATTCTGGGTCCTTGTCTAACTTGTATCTACCCTTGGAATCAGATTTTTTACTCATTTTAATTAAATCACGCACTGCCTTTTTAATGGTTTGTGGGGTGATACCGTGGGTTTCATTGTAATCGCGCTGTATCTGGCGACGTCTAGCCGTTTCACCGATGGCGCGCTCCATGGAAGGCGTTATCTTATCCGCGTACATGATAACACGGCCGTGATCGTTTCTAGCTGCCCTACCAACCGTCTGAATCAACGCAGTTTCAGATCTGAGGAAGCCTTCTTTATCAGCGTCTAATATGGCAATCAGCGCCACTTCTGGAATATCTAGGCCCTCACGAAGCAAGTTGATGCCGATTAGGACATCAAACACATCCATTCTGAGGTCCCTGATAATCTCGATGCGCTCTAAAGTATCGATATCTGAATGGAGATACCTTACTTTAATACCAAGTTCTTTCATATAGTCAGTAAGGTCCTCTGACATGCGCTTGGTGAGTGTCGTGATTAGAATCTTGTCGCCATCTTCAACCACTTTATGGACCTCTGTGATCAAGTCATCCACTTGACCTGTTACTGGTCGTACCTCTATCTCCGGATCAACGAGACCGGTGGGTCTGATGATCTGTTCTGCGAATAATTCCTGATGTTCCTTCTCATAAGGTCCTGGTGTGGCAGATACATACATGACTTGGTTAATCTTCTTTTCAAATTCCGGAAAATTAAGTGGTCGATTGTCTTTAGCCGATTTTAACCTGAAACCATATTCCACAAGATTCTGCTTCCTTGCCTGGTCCCCTGCATACATGCCCCTAATCTGTGGCAAGCTCATATGTGTCTCATCAATAATCACTAGAAAATCATCAGGGAAATAGTCTATCAAGGTATGTGGTGGCGCACCTTCGGCCGTACCATTCAGATGTCTGGAATAGTTCTCGATTCCTGAACAAATCCCTGTCTCCCGTAACATCTCTATATCAAAATTAGTCCTTTGCGCTATTCTTTGTGCTTCAATCAACTTCACTTCAGCTTTGAAATCAGCGACGGCTACATGCATCTCTTCTTCTATATTCGCGCACGCTTCTTCAATACGTTCTTTTGGAATCACATAATGAGACGCTGGAAATATAACGGCATGTTCCACTTCTGTTATCACCTCGCCAGTCAGTGTCTTGATCTCAGTAATTCTATCAATCTCATCACCAAAAAATTCAAAACGATAAGCAATGTCCGTTGAATAGGCAGGGTACACCTCAACCACATCACCTCTTACCCTAAAGGTCGATCTGGCAAAATCCAAATCATTACGACTATACTGAAGTGATACTAATTTCTTAAGCAATTCATTCCGTTTCTTTACCATGCCTTTTCTGATTGAAATCACCATATTGGCATAGTCGATAGGACTACCTAGTCCGTATATGCAAGATACGCTGGCAACTATGATCACATCATCTCGTTCAGATAACGCAGCTGTTGCAGAGTGTCTTAATTTATCAATCTCGTCATTGATGGCTGAATCTTTTTCTATATAAGTATCCGTTGAAGCCATATAGGCCTCAGGCTGATAATAATCATAATAACTAACAAAATACTCTACTCTGTTCTCAGGAAAAAACTCTTTGAACTCAGAATAGAGTTGAGCAGCCAGGGTCTTGTTGTGGGCGATAATCAAAGTCGGTTTCTTCAACTGTTCGATGACATGTGCCATGGTGAAAGTCTTACCTGAACCAGTAACACCCAAGAGTGTCTCTCGCTTTTTGCCCGCCTTAAAGCCATCCACCAAAGTCTTGATAGCTTCTGGTTGATCACCGGTTGGCTGAAAATCTGATACAATTTTGAATTGACCCATAACGCACCTCACTTATATAATCAATACGGTCTTTAGATTATAGTCTAAAACCCTGTTAAGTTCAAGGAATACAATGTTAACATTTAATTGTGGTGTAGTATTTATAATGATGATATTATACCATAGATTAAAAGATATGCAAACATATGTTCTTTTCATTGACCGATTTTTTCAGTCACCTAACGTCAACTGATATCGATTGTCAAAGGGAAAATTAAATCCCACGAAAATATCCGCATCTCCACCCCCATCTCCATCCCTAACTTCCAGACAGAAAAACTACATTTGCATAAGTCATCTTGCATAATAGGAACAATTCTAGTATTTCAACAATTTTGACAAAACGGTAACTAGCAATAACTAACTAAAAACTTTTCAAAAAACTATTGTTTTTCATTTTATAGCATTATATGATGATTTCAGGCATCGATGTACTTTGTATCAGAAAGGTAACAAATATATGACTATTACAATTGAAAAAATGGCATCTGTTAAGGTTATCTACATGCGAAAAACAGGTCCCTATGGCTTCTCTAACTTTCAGCTAATGGAGAAGTTCAAATCATGGCTTATAACCAAAGGCTTATTAACAGCTAGCTCTGTGATTCTTGGTATCATACAAGATAATCCTAGGCTGGTAAAACCTGAGGCTTGCAGATACGATACCTGCTTGGTGGTTGCAAGTGACTATGGTCCTGTTGAAGATGGCGTGTTCACCGATCATATCCTTGGTGGGAAATATGCCGTACTTATGATAGCCCACACAGCCGAGGCAATTCAGAATGCTTGGGGCAGTATATTTGAAGAATTGATGGGAAAAGGGTTTATAATTGATGAATCAAGACCACTGATAGAACGCTACAAGGCAGAACTTCTTAGGGAACACTTATGTGAAATATGCATCCCTGTTCTTTAGATTCATCTCAGCTACTGCCTTATAATTACTTAGATATCGCATATACGAATCACTACACCTATTCTTAGGCTACCGATTCTGAGCAGTACTGCTAATATTAGCGCTCATGGAAAGCCTCTTTCTAGTACACTTGCTTTATATTCGTGCCAATACGCTTGTTAATATACTGGTAAATATACTGGTTACTGATTTGGTTTAACGCCTTGAGGCTTGAAGCCATACAGTGTTAGGGTAAGTATTCTTACCCTAACGCTTTACATCAACTTATACTTTGGTTAGAATGAGACATAGAATAAATAACAGGAGCTTGCTATGGATAAAATACTACTAATTGAAGATGACAGACATTTAAGCATAAAATTAAAAGAAGCCCTTCAAAAGTGGCAATTTCAGGTTATCATCGACATTGATTTTAACGATTGCCTGACGACATTTTCAGAATCATATGCCAAGCTTGTGATCATGGATATTGGACTCCCTACTTTTGACGGCTTCTATTGGTGTAATAAAATTAGAGAGATATCAAGTGTACCCATCTTGTTTCTATCTAGCAGAGATTCAGACAAGGATATTGTCATGGCGATGAATATGGGTGGCGATGATTTTTTAACCAAACCTTTTAGTATGGACGTACTGATTGCCAAAATCAATGCGATGATGCGCCGAGCATATGGCTACACCGAATTACAAGAGCCTGTGCTTACTTTCAAAGGTTTGCACCTGTATCTTAATAGGTCTCAGATACTATATGAAGAAGTATGGATTGATCTCACCCGTAATGAGTTACGAATCCTAACACTACTACTCGAGCATAAAAATAAGATTGTATCAAGAGCACAAATGATGCGGGCCCTATGGGATGATGATCAGTTTGTTAATGAAAATACTTTAACTGTCAATATCAATCGTTTACGACATAAACTAGAAGCATTATTAGGTACTGATTATATTCAGACTAAAAAAGGTCTTGGGTACATGCTAATAGAATAGGATGGTGTATGAAAAGATTTAAGTTATACTTTATCAGTAGAAGGTATTTTTATATTTTGTTAGTCGCTATTTTAATCATACTTAACAGTGTCGTATTTACGAGTAGTACCAATCTGAAAGATGTTGATTTAAGGTATCTGAGCGGTCTCATCATCATTTGTATCTTTTGCTTTTTTTTATTGGACTTCTCACGATATAAGGGTACCCTACTTAGATTCCATAAAAAAATGACAGAAGCACATATTTTAGATACCCAGTTGCTTTTAAAGGAAAGCGATATGGTGATGATGAAAGAGGTAATCGACCTGATCATCTTCAATTATGAAAAGGAACTGAATGTTAAAGATCAAGGGTTGGAAGAAATCGAGATGTATCTGAACCAATGGATTCACGAAATAAAGATTCCAATCGCTGTCTCAACCATGATTGCAGACCAACTGAGTGGTGTTCAAAAAGAAGAATTGCTATTCGAATTAGAGCGCATTCGCCACTATACGACCACTGCCCTGTATATCAGCAAAGCCAATCATTATGAATCGGATCTATTTATTGAAGAGATGGACCCAGTTAAAATTATCAATGAAGTTATTAGGGATTACAAGATATTTTTTATTAAAAAAGATATCAGTATTGAAGTGGCCAATCATCTGAGTCATGATAAATTGATGACCGATAAGAAGTGGTTCATGTATATAGTTGGTCAGATTTTACATAATAGTACCAAGTATATGGACCCATCCGGCCATATCAGTATCGAACTCTTTAGCCGGGACCATCAGATACATATAGGCATAAAAGACAACGGTATCGGGATTTCACCCAGTGACATCGGAAGGGTATTCGAAAAAGGTTTTGTTGGTAGTAATGGCCGACTCCATTCAAAGTCTACAGGTATGGGCCTTTATTTATCAAAAAAAATGGCCGAGTTGTTGCATATCCGCTTAAGTGTTTCTTCAGAGCAATATAAATACACGACTTTCACCCTTGTGTTTGCCGCCATCGATTCAGAAATCGACCTATTAAAGCAGCATAGTAACCTTAATATATCTCAATAGATAACCACTCACATTCATAAGGTCCATCTGATTGATCTGACTTATTGTTTGAAACAAACCAAAGTGACAAAAATGTCACTTTGTAGGCTCAATATGTCATCTGAAACGATGTCCCTAGTCGCCTATTATTGGTACAATACCTTCAAAGAGATAACATAAACACAGGAGGCGTACATGAATCAGATCATCGGAATGAAAGACATAAAAAAAACATACCAATCCAGAGGGGTTGAAACCATGGCACTTAACGGTGTCAATTTTTCCATGACAGCGGGTGAGTTCGTTAGCATTATGGGTCCATCCGGTTCTGGAAAAACCACTTTGCTTAATATGTTGGCAACCATTGACCAACCCACCGCAGGAGACATCTATTTCAAGGAACACTCTCTTACAGGACTTAAAGTAAAGGACCTTTCAGAATACCGTTCCAACAATCTTGGTTTTCTTTTTCAAGAGTACAACTTACTTGATCATTTGACAGGTTTTGACAATATTGCTTTACCACTAACTTTTGACAATATCAATCATAAAGAAATCGTGAAAAAAGTCCACGAAGTAGCGCATTTACTTAAGATTGAAGACCAACTGACAAAGTATCCTTATGAAATGTCAGGCGGGCAAAAACAACGGATAGCAACCGCACGGGCCATTATCAAAAATCCAACCATCGTTCTTGCAGATGAACCAACTGGCGCACTTGATTCTGGTTCTTCAAAAGATCTACTTAATCTACTTGAATATCTAAATCACACCATGAACATCTCCATCTTAATGGTAACCCATGACCCACTCAGTGCCAGTTTCAGTAGCCGTGTGGTGTTTCTAAAAGATGGCAAGGAGCATTCAACCCTTCACCGTGGCCATGTCAGAGAACGATTCTACAATGAGATATTAGATCAGTTGATCTATCTTGGAGGTGAATAAGGTGGATATGCTCAAGATAGCAATCAAAAATGTGAAAGATTCCATAGGCTTATACCGTCTTTACATTGTTTCCATGATTTTTTCTGTCATGATCTATTATCAGTTCATCAATCTATCTGATAATCCTACGATTAATTTGATGGAGATGTCAGATATTGTGGGAGCGCTTACATTCATGGCCATATTCATCATGATGATATTCGTTGTATTTTTCTTGTTTTTCTCCAATACTTTCTATATCAGAGAGCGAAAAAAGGAAATCGGACTCTATATCCTCATAGGAACAACACCTAAAAAGATCGGAATGATTATTGCCATAGAGAATATGATCATATATGCCATAGCCACCATAATCGGGGTCTTGTCGGGTATTATATTTTCGAAACTATTCATTATGATTACTATAAAATATCTGAACTTAGGTATGACCATCGACTTTCACATATCGACAAGAGCCATTCTTCAAAGCTTAATCACTTTTATGGTGCTAGGACTACTTACTTCACTCAATGGCTATCTTAGAATTCGAACTAAAAGTATCGTGGCGCTACTAAAAGGCAAATCCATGGAAGAGCAAATACCAAGGGGTAATATAATCATCGGAATCATCAGCTTGATTATTCTGCTTGGTGGCTATTATTGCAGTGCCATCATGGATACTATGAATCTTCTTTTTACTGGACTTGGAGCCATTATCTTAGTGACTATTGGTACCTCTCTTATGTATAGAAGTGTTATGACCAGTTTCTTTAAACGCGCCTTAAGTTTCAAGAAGTATATCTATAAAAATAACCGATTACTGGTAGTCTCCACTTTGATGCACAGAATCGGCAGTAACTATAAGGTTTATGCAGCCGTTACTATCTTTTTGGCATGCACACTGACTGCTTTTGCAACTTCAGCTTCCTTCAAATATGGTATCGATGATATGAATAAGGTGAGGAACCCTTACAGTATCAAATTCGAGACATCTACGCCCACAGGATTATACGATGACTTAATAACATATATCCAGGCACAACATGGTCAGCTTGCTTATAGTAATCAAAACTTACCTTATTATGTCATAAAGAGTGCCGGGCTCTCCGTCTATCGAGGTTCTAGTCAAATGGATATCGTTGCTTATGCAACTTATAAAAACAGTGTGCAATCAATGGATTACAAGACAGAAAAGGCAGTTTTATACAATGGAGCGTTAGATGATAACCAGTGTTTGTATTTAAATCCTGGGGAATCAATTATTACAGTCGCCAATGTAAAATATATCGATGTAGAAGGCGTCAAATATAATACACAAAAAAGTATAAAAGCCCCCCTATTTGGCAATCGTAATGATACCATGATTGTGAATGATCAATTGTATGAATCATTAAAATCGTCCATTGCAGTGGATGAAAATGGGCAGTTAAAGCAATATTATTTCAACGGCATCAAAATTGTGAACGATGAGGATTTTTTAAAAATCCATGCTGTAGCGCTTCAGCAGATAGCAGATGACTATCAGGTCACCTTAGATTACACCATGACCAGTTTAGCCATGGAAAGTGAAACCATATTCATTTTTATACAATTATTCTATGTGATTGGCATCTTTTTGACACTGACCTTTATTGTGGCAACTGGCAGCATTATCTATTTCAAAATCATTAGCAATGCCAGTGAAGACATTCACACATTTAGGTTGCTGTACAAACTGGGAATGGGCAAAAAGGCCATTCTTTCTGTTATAAATAAACAGGTCAGTATTTTCTTTGCCTTTCCTCTTATGATTGCTTTTGTACATGCCTATTTTGCCAGTAAAGCACTGGAAAGATTTATGGGTATCAGCTTACTGGTGCCACTCATCTATAGTAGTTTAACTGTTACGGCCATATTCTTTTTGTACTACTGGATCACCATAAGAAGATATAAACAGATTGTCTTGTCATAAGTTAAACAAAGTAATGATTATACAAAGAAAGAAGTTCGTAATCTAATTCTTGGGACATTCATCATCCTGTCGAAAGCTAATCCATACCTTTACCTAGGACTAATCAAAACAGTAGCGAAGCTATGGTATAGGTGTGGCTCCTTGTCAGCCAAGATAATAATACCCATAGAAAAAAGTCCTCGTGTGAGGACTTTGTCTACAATCTGAGCCCTGATATCATATGATATCAGGGCTTTACTCATTATATTAATTACATTTACTTCTTCATGTTCCGATTCCGCATCAGATGAATCATACCAATCTTCATCATATTACTGGCTTTAAACAATACGACTGGATTTTCTGGTATTAATTTGATGCCAAGGGCTTCAATGGTTTTCTTAGTTGAAGTATAATTTAGTTCTTTACTTCTACTGGTAATGTCAACTACCTGTATCTTAATGGCATTATATTTTTGCTTCATTATTGCTTTGAAATGTCGCAAATTAACAACCTCAATACCATTGATATTCTCAATCAGGTCGCCTTTTACCAAGCCCATGTACTCAGCAATACTACCTTCATTGACATGCATGATCCGTATGCCTTTTTCTGGTAATGGATATATGGGTTCCGTATTGTTTTCATAAAACAATTCTACTGCAATGATTAATTCATGCAGGCCAACCATGCTTACTATGCCGATTATTTCTAACACCATATTGTTCTGACTGATAAGCCCAAGACCAATCAGTACGATACCATAGATGCTAATACCAATACCTGAGCCGACGACTCTCTTCTTAGGCGACTGTACAAAAGTGACAGTACTATAGCCTAATATACCAAGCATGGACAAGGGCATGAAAATCATGCTGTCCACTATAAAGGAGGATTGTCCTATAAATGGCCACCAATTTGGCATTTCTACCGTTCCCCCAGTGAACGCTCCTGTAGTTGCTATTAATGCAGCAAAGGGAATCGGCCAATACCGCTGTATAATATGACCAAGTAAGATCTGGTCGCCTTTTTTTGAAACGATAGGTATTGCATCTCTATCGCCATATAATGCCACTAGCACCCCTTCTATGACGTGTAGCGCACCTGCTAGTGCTATTAAGCCACTAACTTCGATATCTATGTTCGGAAGCGTCACTGACCCTAAATTTTGCCCATTAAAGATCATAGCCATTAAACCTAAAACACCCATTGAATAGGACATACATAGATATCTGATATTACCCATACCAAGTATTAAACTGATGGGAATGAGCAAGAGCAAGTACGGCGACATGGTAATTGGTATGCCGATTAATATCAATACCAGACTCAAGATAAATCCAGCAATTGTACCATGCATTGCCAACTCAATCATACTGGCAAATGTGGTCCGAGACTGGTCTCTATTATAGACATTGGCTAAGCCAAGCTTTTTAACTAGCATATATAATATCCATACTAACATCACAAACATATAACTGAAAACAGATTGTGCAACACCAATTAAAGATATACTAAACAAATCAAACATCATAATCTCCTATTGAATGATACCAAGCATTGTCTCAATAGCTTTTTGCAATTGAACATCATCTACTTGTTCAGTATCGAATAAGTAAGGCATATCATCTTCTAAAGCTACTGTTATATCTGGCTCTATACCAACTTGATTAATATACGCACCTGATGGGGTGAAATATTTTGCAATAGTTACTTTAAGTGCTGAACCATCTGATAAAGGAATTATATTTTGAACCAATCCCTTACCATATGTGGTCGTCCCAACCAAGGTGCCGACACCTAAATCTTTAAGTGCACCAGCTAATATCTCAGAAGCACTTGCAGAATAATCATTCACTAGAACCACAATCGGTTTATCAAATGATTCAGAGGCATTAGAAAAGTATTCTTTTTTCTTGCCATTCTTGTCTTCGGTATATACAATTAAGGATTCACCTAATAATCGATCAGCTATGGTATTAACAGTCGTAAGCAACCCACCTGGATTATTACGCAAGTCTATAATCAGTCCTTTTTGACCCTGACCGTCTAAATCATCAAGGGCATCTTCAAATTGCTCATCTGTTTGATCTTGAAACCCTGTGAGTCGAATATAACCGATGTCATCGCCTAGCATCTCATAGTAAACAGATTCTTGGGTTATTTCATCTCTTATAACAACTATGTCTAGCGTCTCTTCAGTTGAAGGTCTAAAAATCGTCAGTGTAACTTCTGTTCCCTTATCGCCTTTTATATAATTCACTGCCTCTTCCAATGTCATGCCTTCAAGTGATAGGCCATCTGCTGCCCTAATCACATCATTAGGTCGTAATCCTGCCAGATCGCCTGGTGAGCCTTCAAAAGGCGCTACTACTACAATATCCTCGCCATCTTCAGAAAAGGAAATAACAACGCCGATGCCTTCATAACTACCCGAACTACTCTCCATCAGTGTCTGAAATTCCCCTGGTGTAAAATAACTTGAGTAAGGATCGCCCAGTGCTTCCATCATGCCTTTATACATATCATCATATAATAATTCTTCGTCATATGGCTCGTAATACACGGCATCAATGATGTCCTTTATCTCACTGACTTTATCCTGCGCCGTGTCTAATGTATAGGTAATATCGGGCTCTTGTTCAGAACCGGTATCGCTACCTATATCAGAATTAACAACAACAGCTTCGTTCCCTTTGACAGTTGTAGCCACATGTAAAACCCCTTTTACAAGGTAAAACCCTAGTACAATGACAACTATGCCTACTAATGCCGTAAGTAGCCCAGCAAAATAGGCTTTCCTATAATTTTCTTTCATGAAATACCTCATTTCTATCACTTCATTCTATTAATTCTTTTCAAAGTAGTACAGTGGATTTACCCACGTAGTATCCTTCATGACACCAAAATGCAAATGCACGCCTGTTGACCAACCTGTACTTCCAGCTTGAGAGATAGGATCACCTCTAAGAACTGTTTGTCCTTCTACAACTAATAATTTGGAGTTATGTGCATAGAGAGTGAAATACTGATGCCCTTCCCAGGTTCCATGACTAATCATAACCACATTACCATAAGAGGAAGAATAATTAGCTCTAATAACTGTACCAGTTTCAGCTGCCACAATCGTAGTGCCATACGGCATGCCTATATCTAACCCATTATGCTGTTTTGTAACCCCAGTAATAGGATGAACACGCATACCAAAATTCGAAGTAATCCTGGTTTGTCCAGGTGCTGGCCAATCCAGTTCTCCATCAGACCACTGCAGGTAATTCTCCATAGCTTCAACGGCCTTCAAATAGCCCTCATTAATTCTTTCTTCTTCTTCTTCTTGAAACGCAATTTGCATATCTAACATCAGTTGATTCTCTTCGACCACAGCCATTTCAGAAGCTTTGTCCGCATAGAGCGCTTCAGCTTGTACCTTTTTCAATTCTAATTCAGATAGAATGATATCCATATCCATTTGTTCGATTTCCATTTGAGTCTCTTGAGCAATGATACTCTCTTGCATCTCTTCAAGCTTATCAAACATCTTTTCATCATAATTGAATATTTGTGATAAATACTCTAGCCTAGTGAAAAAATCACCTAAGTTCTCTGATTCCAACAATACTTCCCAATAACCAACTTCTCCATATTCATACATGATCATCAATCGATCTGCTACTTGTTCATGATAATCAGCCTCTTCTATAATCGCTCGGTTTAAGGCTTCTTGGGTTAACTTGATCTCTTCATTTTTTTGCAATATCTGATTCTCAATGGCTTCTATTTCAGCATCAGCAGCCAATATGTTTTGTTCAATTATATCCAAGCGACCATAGATTTGACTAAGATACTCTTTGGTTAGCTCAATCTCATATAAAGTCTGCTCTCTTGCAGCTTCATTTTCCTCTTCTTGATATTCCCAGTCTTTTATTTTCTGTTGTAAATCGCCATAACTATCACTAGCAGATACCTCGAGTGGTGTCTGTACTATTAATAGTATTGAGAAAAATATAATAAATATAATTCTAGATTGCTTCTTCATATGCTGCCTCCAATCCAGTTCTCTAAACTTTCAGGTGTTTTGTTACTGTAATTAAACTACCAAAAATACCAATTAACATACCCACACCGATAGATATTGGTACGAGTAATTTGAACATCTCCAGTACTGGAATAAAAACCAAATAATCACTAAGGATACCGAATTTTGTTACAACCTGAGTAGTAACCTCATCATAGAAATAGTACACAAGACTTAAAGGTATAATTGCTCCAAACATACCAATCAAAGCCCCCTCTACCAAAAAGGTCCTCTTATAAAGGTATCGGTTGCTCCGATGAATTTCATAATGTTAATCTCCTTCTTCCTGACCTCTATCCCAATCCTGACAGTATTAGATATTAAAAAGACTGATATCAGTAGTAACACCGCAATGAGTACAATACTAATATATTGAATCATATCACTGACAGTTTTTATGATATCTGTAATCTGTCTGTCTTCTCTTATATGTCGAATACCCTCAAGTGAATTAATATAAGTTACCAATTCACCTTGTCTGGTCATATCCGCCATAAATATCTGTAAGGATGCTGAATTCTCAAGTGGATTCTCGTTTTCAAATCCCGAAAGTAATTCTTCCCGACCTGAAAAATAATCACCCTTGAATGTCTGCCATGCTTCCTCAGCTGAGATGTAAGTTGATTTGTAGACTTCTGGTCTTTCTTCAATAATAGCTTTCAATTCTAATATATTCTCTTCACTAATGCCATCATCAAAAAATACGGCTATACCTATGTTGTTTTGAACAGCTTCTACCATATAATCCACATTAGAACTAACAATGTAGAAAATACTAACAACTAGTAAACAGGCCGAAATAGTACCTATAGATGCAAATGTCATTAATCTATTCTTGAATAAATTAATTACACCTTCCTTGAATGCGTAGAAGAAAGTTCTAATGCTCATAGCCGTAGTCCCCCCTCTGCTCATCTTTTACTATATGTCCATCTTTCAAAGTAACAACTCGCTTTTTCATAGCATTAACAATCTCACTATCATGTGTTACTATGATGACGGTCGTTCCTCTCAGATTGATATCAATCAATAATTTCACGATTTCCCAAGACGTTTTGGGATCAAGATTACCTGTTGGCTCATCAGCCAATAATAGGTGAGGGTTATTCACTAAAGCACGAGCGAGAGCAGTTCTTTGCTGCTCACCACCAGATAGTTGATTTGGATACCTTTTCATTTTTTTGCCAAGTCCAACCATGGAAAGAACTGTTGGTACCATTCTTCTGATTTTTCTAGCTGGCGTCTCTGTTACTTTCATTGCAAAAGCAACATTACTATAGACTGTCATTTTATCCAATAAGCGGAAGTCTTGAAATACCACACCCATCTTACGTCTAAGTTTTGGAATCTTTCTCCTACTGATGTGCGTTACATCTTGTCCTTCAATATATAACTGCCCACTTGTAACCTTCAACTCTTGCATGATGAGCTTAATCAATGTAGATTTTCCAGAACCACTAGAACCTACAATAAATACGAACTCACCTTTCTCTATATTCAAATTTACACTGTTTAGTGCTATTACACCATTCGGGTAAGTCTTAGTTACATTCTCCAGTCTTAACAAATTCATGCCTCCTCTATATCTAAAAGAGAAGCCGAGATTAATACTCAGCTTCACTCATATATTTCATGTATTTAACTACCATCAAGGCTATCTTAAATGTGATTGCATCGTCAAATATCCTAAGGTCCAATCCGGTATTCTTTTCTAATTTATCTAATCGATAAACCAGGGTATTTCTATGAATATATAGTTGTCTTGAAGTCTCTGAGACATTCAAACTATTTTCAAAGAACTTGTTGATGGTTTCAAGGGTTTCTTCATCAAAATCATCAGGTGATCTGTATTTAAATATCTCTGATATAAACATCTTACATAGTGGCACTGGTAACTGATAGATTAATCTTCCGATGCCTAATCGATTATATCCCATTATTTGGTGGTCCGTGTAGAATATCTTGCCAACTTCGCGAGCCATCTTAGCTTCTTTGTATGATCTTGAAACATCTTTAATGTCGTGTACGACTGTGCCATATGCCACATAACAAGAACTCATTGCTTCTGAGTTTAAGGTGTCTAGTATGGATGCCGACATCTTCTCTATATCTTTTACATCTTCCTTATCGCTTAGTTCCTTAATCAATATAATATTTTTTTCATCAACTGCGGTAATAAACTCTTTGGTTTTTGAAGGGAATATGCTCCTTACCACTTCTAAGGCATTGATATCCTTTTCCAACTTTGTCTCTATAATAATGGCAACCCTTTTGGCATCCATCTCTATATGGAGCTTTTTAGCTCTATTATATATATCGACCAATAAAAGATTGTCTAATAGCAAATTCTTGACAAAATTATCTTTATCATATCTTTCCTTATAGGCAACTAATAGATTCTGAATCTGAAACGAAGCTATCTTACCGATCTTATATACATCATCTGCTTCACCTCTGGCAGAAATAACATATTCAACTGTATGGTCATCATATACTTTAAAAAAATGATAGCCCATCATCAATTGAGATTCTGCTTGGGATAATACAAATTCTGAAATCGCACTACTATAATCTTCTAAGACTTCATCTTCTGTTGTGGCCAGTACTTTTCCATCCGAATCTAAAACATTAATTTCAATCCGTGTTATTGCTTTAAGTCCATCAATGGTGTTTTGTAGAATTTGATTAGATATCATGTCGTCTCTCCTTGCATCGTTGTCTTTGCTCTAATTTTAAAACATATTTGGGGAAATGAAAAGGGGAAATGCACAATAAAAGTACATTTCCCCTATATTTCTTCTAAAAGCCTTACTTTAAACCCTAAACTAGTTACTTATTACCATCTCAGTCTCTTTATCAAAGATATGTACGTTGTTAAGGTCAATTGCTAATTTAACAATATCGCCTGCTTTTGCTTTTGATCTAGGATCAACGATAGCTGTCATATCATATGCATCAACAGTGAAATGCAAGTGAATCGCATTTCCAAGCATCTCTGTTACAGATATCTCTGCTTCAAATATACTTTCAGGAGATGACTCTAAAAAAACTTGGGTATCATGAATATCTTCTGGACGTACACCTAAGTATATATCTTTATCAATAAAACCACCATCAATCAATTTCTTACCCTTAGCTTCATTCAAAGTGATTGAGTTAGAGCCGAACAATAACACAACACCTGAGTCTGATTTAATTGCTTTAGCTTCAAGAAAATTCATCTGTGGTGAACCTATGAAGCCTGCAACGAATTTATTATCTGGTTTACCATATAAGTTAGCTGGTGAATCCACTTGTTGGATGATACCATCTTTTAATACTACGATTCTAGTACCAAGTGTCATCGCCTCAATTTGATCATGTGTAACATATACGATAGTTGTTTGAAGACGATTGTGTAGTTTTGCAATCTCAAGTCTCATCTGAACTCTTAATTTAGCATCAAGGTTTGAAAGAGGCTCATCCATAAGGAATACCTTAGGCTCACGAACAATCGCACGACCCATAGCAACTCTTTGTCGCTGTCCACCAGACAATGCTTTTGGACGACGTGCGAGTAATGGTTCGATTGATAATATTTTTGCAGCTTCTTGTACACGTTTCATAATTTCAGCTTTTGGTGTTTTTCTTAGTCTTAAGCCAAATGCCATATTCTCAAAAACGGTCATATGTGGATATAACGCGTAATTTTGGAATACCATTGCGATGTCTCTGTCTTTTGGCTCGACATTATTTACTAATCTGTCGTCAATGTATAATTCACCGTCAGTTATCTCTTCAAGTCCAGCAATCATACGTAATGTAGTTGATTTTCCACATCCTGATGGTCCTACAAAGATGATAAACTCTTTGTCTTCAATCTCTAGATTGAAATCTTGTACCGCTACTACGCCATTAGGATATTGCTTTTGAATATTTCTTAGTGATAAACTTGCCATTTTTTATAGCCCCCTTAGGTTATAAATTGTTTGTTGCTCATTTAGTACTATACTATATTTGAATTGGATACGCCATTGATTAATTAACCAAATCACTAGAGTGAAATTTGTACATATTGCCTATCATTGCCTATCCATCATATAACTGCTCAATAACTGGGCTGTTAATAGGTCCTTTTTCATAGAAAACTCACAAAAACATCACACTAGATAGACATTTACTTGTTATACAATAGGCATTTCTTATGAATTATGAGGGTAAATTTATACATCTTTGTATTCGTTAAATCCTTCACCAAGCACTTCTCGTACGTCAGCAACCATAAGAAAAGCATTTTGATCCCTTTTTTTAGCTATTTGTTTTAAGGCAATGATCTCTTTTTTAGACACAACACATAATATGACACTTCTATCGTTCCCAGTAAATGCCCCTTCTCCATGCAACATGGTCGCGCCTCTATCTAAGATATTAATAATATCTCTAGCTATTAAATCACTATGATTCGATATGATAAATGCTGCTTTCGAGTAATTAAAGCCATCTAAAACACCATCAATCACCTTAGATGTGATAAAGACAGAAATCAATGCATATAGTGCTTTTTCTGCGCCGAACACAAAGAAACCACCTAAAATAACCATACTATCTAGTGCAAACATGATCTTTGCAAGGGAATGGTGTTTAATAAAATGCTGAATGATACTGGCACCCAAGTCGGTTCCGCCAGTGGTTGAAAATGCTAAAAAAACAAAACTAAGTCCAACACCAGCCAGAGCACCCCCAACAATACTGCCAAGGAATCGGTCATTAGTGATGAGTGGTATCCATTGTGTATAATAAAGGGCAAAGGACAGAAATACTGTACCAAATAAACTCCTCCCCCCAAAATTCTTCCCTCTTATAATCACCGCAACAAGAAACAAGGGCATATTGATGACAATATTAGTAAACCATATGGGAATACCACCGGCCCATATGTCTACAGTTAATGCTTTTATGATAATGGCTATACCAGTTACCCCACCAGTTACTAACTCTAGGGGGTCCAAAAACAAATTGATTGCTATTGCCAAAAAGGTTGTACCTATAATCATATAGATATAATCAATGATTGGTTTTCTTCTGCTTTTAAATTCCATGACCAAATACTCCTCTAATCCTTGTTCCTATGACCACTAAAATGAAGAGTGGTAATTGCAACATTCTTCTTGCTCTGCTTGGCTGTGTAATTAGACGGTGAAACCATTCGAGTCCTAGTTTGATGAATATGTCGGGTGCTCTTTTAACCGTACCAGACATGCCGTCAAAACTCCCACCAACACCGATGAGTACCTTGGCGTTTAATCTTTTTCCATAATCCTCAATCCATCTCTCTTGTTTTGGTGCACCGAGTCCCACCAATACCAGATCCACTTCTTTTTCATTTATTTCATCAATGATAGCCTGGGTATCCTCTAATTCAAAGTACCCGTCATGAACGCCAACAACCTGTAATCCTTCAAACTTAAGCCTCATATTCCGGGCGGCCTTAGCCGCAATACCTGGTGCAGCGCCTAAAAAATACACTTTATAATCCGTCCCTTTAATTCTATCGAATACATTATGAAACAAATCATAGCCTGCTACCCTTTCAGGCAACGGACATCCAAGTATGCGCGAACCGATTACCACACCAATGCCATCTGCAACAGTCAGTTGGCCAGAATTAATTAATTGCTTGAACACCTGGTCTTTTCTTGCCATCATAACAATCTCAGGATTAGCAGTCGTTATGGTTTTTTGTTCAGAACCACCCATGTACGAAAGAATTGCTTCTACACTTTCATCCATCGTAATATGATTAAACTTAATCCCTAAAACATCTACTCGTTTCATAATTTTGCTCCTATATAATCTTTTTCGTATGATCTGATATGATTCATAAAATAAAACTTATATTCTATCCATTAGCATATTGAATGCCTTGGTTCATATGCCTTAGTTCATAGGGCATGGTTTATATGGATTTTTTCATTTATCATAACGGCTTTCTTATTCAAAAAAAAGTCGCATCATTAATCAATTATCATAAGGATACTATAATCGACTGTTGATACAACTTCTTGTCATTTTCACATATTATTGTATTACATAAGTACCCTTAACCATCAAATAAGCATCAGCAGAAACTTTTAGGCCTCTTCCGTCTGATCGTGGGACAATCAACAGATGATTCAATGAAACCGAAACATCTTGACCGATATCAACACCAGATGTGACATCAGAAAGACCATTACCATCCATATTGGCTATTGCTTTTGCAGCACCTGATCTTAATATGATTTCTGTACTTTCATTGCCAATTATTGTTTGACCTGCACTGACAAAAACAACTTCAAAAATGGAACTTGTACCTTCTGACACTTGTGGTGTAGAATCAGTAACAGTCGTCGTATCTATCGTCGCTAACACCTGTGCTGTTATAGTAGCCACGTCAGGACCTTCTACAGAGGCAACCACACTGTCTACATAACTTTTAGACACAAGGGGATCATCAATAGTCCCTGGTGTTGTTGATGCAGCTTTTATCTGCCCAAAATTATAGGCACCACCTATTACTACTCCCAGTATAAATATACCGACTAATAATAAGCCTAACTTCTTAGTAACTTTCACCATCTGTACCTCCGAGTATTATGGTCACTTGGACATCGGCATCTAGTAGTTCCGCATCCACTTCAATAATAGGATCATTAAAGTATGTAGCAAGTTCCTTACCTACATATTGGGAAGGCACTTGAAGAATTGTCTTCTCGACTGGTTTGTCTGAAAAATCTGCCGCAGGTCCCATCAAATATCCTGCTTCTGTTAATGCTGAAGTTGTTCTGCCTGCAAGTCCACTAACCCTTGTGCCATTTAGTACAACAATGTTTAATGTTTTCGCATCTATTAATATCTCTGGTTCAATCACATCTACCTCGTCAATACCTGTTGTATCACCGACGACTTCAATATCCGCATCATAATTAATAATTTGATTAAGCAATAATTTTGTTTCATCATAGTCATATAAATAATGTGCTGTATTCGATGATGACACTTCCCCTGGTAATGTCTGTATGGTAATCAAACTGGGATCAATATCATCTATATAATTCACATAGTCAATAGCATCATAAAAATCTGTATCGATATATATAAGGGCAGTCGTTGCAATATTGACGATATTAAGCCTATTCTCAAGGTTTAATAACTTGTCCAAAAATGCCACCATAAATTGATGCTGCATATCAATTCTACCAATGTCCCCATTAGCATAACCTGATCTATATCTAATAATACCTTCTGCTTGAGTACCCCAGATCTCTTGATCATCACCAGCGGATATGTCGATGTATAGATCTTGAACTGGATCTGTATATTTCATATCGTTTGGAATATCCATGATAATAGGTCCTACTAAATCGACAATCTTGACAAATCCATCTAAATCAAGTGCTATGTAGTAATCAATATCAATGCCAAAAGTCTCTTCAATAACTGCTACTGAAGTCTCATATCTAAGAGATGGCTCCGCGAAGGCCGGTATTTCATTAATCTTCAGATATTCTTTCGTATCCTCTCTTCTATCTTTAAGTGTTGCATATATATCTTCAGGTAATTTTATCCAAGTATCTCTTGGTATTGAAATAATATCAATTGCCATGGACTCTCTATTGAAGAATGCTAACATGGTAACATCTGTACGATAGCCATCTCTATCAACGCCGTAAATAGCAATTGTCGTTATACCTTCCTCATTAGCAGCGCCAGAAATGCCATCTTCAGTAATAAGACCTGACTGATCTGACCCATCTGTTAAATCATTACCTGCCTCTGTTTTAGGCGCCTTGTTTAACAGTAGATATCCTGTTGTGAAAATACCAATCATTAAAATCATGATAGCAAATACCATCATAAATACACGTAAAAATTTAGTTAGCAATTTATTTTTATTAACTGATGTCTTTTTATCCAAAACCAGTTAGCCTCCAATACTCATATTATATTTTTTATGTGCCCTTAGTATAGCAAATGATGGGGTAACTTACAATAAACTATCCCCATCATCATACACTATATTCTCATATATTTATATATCTAATTTGCTAATTCTTCGCTTTTTTTGAATAATTCCTCTAGCATTAGTTCTTTACTTACTTCATCAATATGCTGATACCAGATACCGTCCTTTTTTTCACCGTAGCTTGGAATTGTAATCATATTTTCAGATTGCAGGATATCATCTGTCTTCAGATTGAATAAATACTCGGCATAATCTAGAATATCAAATAAGCCAAAGTCTGTATCAACTATATCATAGGCTATCTTGGTTAAGCTTAGTAATTCTTGCAAATTCAAATCCGAAATGATTTCATGGTACACTTCAACTAAAAAGTCCTGCTGTACCTCTATCCTCCGCAAATCGGCAGCAGGATATTTTCTATACCTTACCAATTGTAAGGCATGCTTGCCATCAAGTACCTGTTGTCCCTCCTCTAAATCGATTAGAACATCAGCAGCAGGGTCATAATAGTACATCCTTTGTGGTACATAAAAATCCACCCCGCCAATGGCATCTACTACCTGCTCAAAACCATCAATATCAATGGTTACCATGTAATCAATCTTTAGGCCAGTTATAATAGAGACCAATTCTTTAACATCAAGTAACGCTCTATCATCCCAGCCGGAATAAGAATAAACCTCATTCAACTTACATGCAATGACTTGGCTGTTGGGGTTGTTAGCCTTTACCTCTTTATACTTGTCTTTTTTAAAGTCGATGTATAAATCTCTAGGTACTGATATGACTTTCAACTCATTGGTCTCTGTATTAAGAGAACCAACCATCATAACATCTGTTAACCCCCCAGACTCATCAAACCCTATTACTAATGCGTTTAGTGAATCTGGTATTATGTCCTCCTGTACATCCTGATCATTATCAATGATGTCCTCATCCTCAATTGAGATATTATCCAGATGTTCCGTCTCAGCTATTGCATGCGCCTGATTCCTGCTTAAAACCCCACCAATTAGAGATAATACTAAAATGGTACCTGTTAAACCTAAAAGTATGTAGATTGTTTTCAACTCTTTATTCATTATAACCTCCGTATAGCCCTATACGTTCCTTTTCTATATTCCAAAGCCATGTTATCACTAAATCTTTACAAAACGCTTAACCTGATATGACATTTTGTCACAAATTTTAATATATACCCACAGATAACCATATGATATACTGTTCTTGGACGTATTAAGTAGATAAATGTTCCCTAGGAGACGAATATGAAAACAGTATTAATTACCGGCGCCTCTAGAGGCATCGGCAAAGCAATCGCCTTAAAATTCGCTACTGAAGGTTATAATACCATTATTACCTGCTCAAAATCAATACAGGATTTACTGGCAGTTGAGAGCATCATCAAAAAAATGGGCGTAAAGTGCCTGCCAATTATTGCTGACATCTCAAAACCATATGAAGTAAACCATATGTTTGAAGAGGCTTTTTTGATTTTTCCAAGTATTGATATTTTAATCAATAATGCGGGTATTAATCTGTATAAACTGATCACTGAGACCACCAACACGGAGTGGGCTCACTTAATTAATACCAATCTAAATTCAGTTTTTTATACATCAAGAGCTATTTTACCACAAATGATCAAAAAACACACTGGTTCCATTGTGAATATAAGCTCTATATGGGGCACCTATGGCGCTTCCATGGAAGTGGCTTACAGCACATCTAAAGCAGGTGTTAATGGTTTCACTAAAGCCCTTGCCCGAGAGGTTGGTCCTAGCGGCATACGTGTTAATGCTGTTGCATGTGGTGCTATTGGTACCAGTATGAACAAACGATTTTCATCAGAAGAATTAGAAGCTTTCACTGACCAAATCGCTTTGTGTCGATTAGGCACAAGTGAAGAAGTAGCTGATATGGTTTATCATATAGCCACACAGGCAGCCTATCTTAATGGAGAAATCATACATTACGACGGTGGCTACTAGCTGTTGGCCGACAGCCACCGTTTTTTTCTTATAGGATTCTACTCAGCCACAATTGGAAAATCAATCACTGGCGTTCTATCCGTCGGATATAGCTGATAAGTCTCTAATATCCCATTATAGACCGCTTCTGCAAATTTCAACTGGAAGGCTGGGTCTATCAATCTGGCTAAATCAGCCGTATTAGTCATAAAACCACATTCAACTAAAACTGCTGGCATCTCAGTATGTCTTAACACATATAATGTATTATTCTTTTTAGTACCTCGATTAAATTGAGCTGTCTGGTCAATTACTTTATTATGGATTATATCTGCTAATTCATAGCCATTAAGTGCAGGCTTTGGATCATCTTGAAAAAACAATGTCTCCGTACCATTACTTGATGTAACGAATGAATTATTGTGAATGCTTATAAAGAAATCTGCTTCTACCTGATTGGCAATGTCACACCTATCTTGCAATGTTAGGTATGTATCATCAAGTCTTGTATAGTAGACTTTAATCTGGCCATCTTGATCAAGCAAATTTTTAAGATGCATGGTCATCTGCAGATTCAGAACTTTCTCTTCCCAGCTACCTACTCCGGCACCTGGATCTTTTCCACCATGACCGGTATCAACTACAATGACTTTTGAATAGACTTCACTAGGTTTATAAGCCTTAATGGTAATATCATCTCCAACCATATCTAAAGTGAACACATATATTTCTTTTTCTATAATCTTAATCTTAGTATTGCCAAGCTCATCCTCATAGATGTCTACAGACTCAATTAGGCCGTCATTGATATTAAGTATGCCTTCGCCAAAATTATCGTTGTAACTGCCAGGAATCGTAATAATATACTCATGGTCTCGATAATTATCTTCATAGGTAATGCCCCCTACTTCAAGAACATTACTGATGTCTTCTAATACAATGGTAGGCCCATCTAGGTTCTCATAGGATATGTTCTCATAACCTGGTTCCTTTAGTTGAATACGCAAAGTGTATTCATCTAATTCTATCAATTCATAATCAGCCTGGCCGTTCGTTTCAACCACGATTCTTGCAATATTTTCATTTTGTTCATCATTTCCTGGGTCATCAATACCAAATTGTGCCGTTCTAATTGCTGTCACATATTGGCCTTCTATACCTGAGTATCCCCTTGTACCTAAAGTCGTAATTGTATCTTTTAAATCAAATACGATTCTATCAGGTCCAGATAATCTAAAGACATTAACCTCAGTTTCACTCCCATAAGATATATCGATGTAATCACCAATATCATTTTGATGCAATTTGACACCACTCAACGCATTATCAATCTCTACTTGTTCCATCTGTCCAGTTTTACCGATATACAGGCTGTTTCTGTCAGAACTTATACGTACTTGATAGTTATTTTCAGCATCTTTCAAATCAAATATAACCGATAGAATTTTCCGTCCATAGTCATCATTTTCCTGTTGACTCGAACGAATCTGTGCGACATATGGATTGTTAGTAAAGGCCTTAGTATAGGTGCCTCCCGTAGAATTATAACCAAAAGAGGCATTGGCAATCTTGATAATCAACTTATTATCCCAATAACTCTTAGTTATAGATGAGATAGGCCCATCAGCTGTAAGTTCAAAATAACCACCAGAATTGGTGCCGTGATACGCAATGTCCGTAAACAATGCGGTTTCAAGATCTTGATCTGTCATAACCAAACCAACTGGTTCAATCTCTATAGGATTCGTTATCACCTCAGGTTTTATATTAATTGGGCTGCTAAAAAGCGCTGTAGGTAATCCTGTTTCAGCTTTGGCACCACTGATGGAATCCAGTTTTTCTCCTTCTGTATCCATGTCAGTACTGCCATCAATAACCGACGTACCATCACTAGCATAAGCCGTCCATGTATCACCATCCCACTCCACATCATAACCGAAGCTTTCTGTCACAAATCGGAGTGGTATCATGGTTTTAGAGTAGGCTTGTCCAACTTCCTTAATCAGCATGGCAGGTACATCTAAATCAATCGCTTGGTTATTGACATAAGCAACATTAGAGCCAATCTTTAGTACAATAAACTTATCTTTATAGATGATAGATACTTCTTGTGTATCACCATTCCAAGTGACCGTAGCCGCCAGTGCTTCAGATTCAAACACTTCGCGAGCCGGAACTAAAGTTCTGCTATCAATAATGATGGCTGGCATGTCGCCAGTTTCAACTGAATGCCCATTGATTACAATCGATACGGTTTTACTGGTGTACTGGTAAGTCCTGCCACCATATTCAATATAGAAATCACCCCTATAATCCCCAGCAAAAGCAGTTATTTGAAGTAATAAACTAAATGTTATAATCAAAGAAATTAATCGCCATTTTTTCATATCAGATCTCCTAAGTTAGTTTTATCTATCGGTCTATTGGATAACAGTCATAGACAGTTAGCCAATCTATTATCTTATTTGTGTTATCTTGTTTGTATTAATTTAAAATGTTTCATATACCTAAATACTAATAAGGCACTAGATCCTACTACAACACCTGTTATGACACCCGTTAGTATTAATATCGGAAAGTATGTGAGTGCAACTGATAGGCTACTCGTAATAATTCCTAAAACAATTACTTGGCCAAGATTATGCAAAAAAGCACCAACGACACTTACGCCAATAGCAGAAACATATTTTTTCAATAATCTAAGCGTGATTAGCATACCAATAAAACTCAGCGTGCCCCCTGCAAAACTGTATAAGAAGCTAGTTGCACTGCCAATAAATATACCAACCAAAAAAATTCTTACCAGTACAATCAGTAAAGTATCCTTTGGTCGGAAAGTATATAGCGCTATACATGTGACAACATTAGCTAAGCCTAACTTAACGCCTGGAATGGCAAAGTTAAGTGGTATCAATCGTTCAATATAACTAAGCACTAAAGCTACCGCAACAAAAAGAGCCATTAGTACTAACTTTTTAGGTGAATAAGGTTTGCCAAAATTTTGGGCATCAGTTTGATATGGCATCGACTTCTACCTCCTGGTCAGCTTCTATTTCAACATGAACTCTGAAGGGCAGACATACAATACTCTCACCTTGCTTATTAATATGTTTCATATGCACACAAAGTTGGTCTCTACAGGTGGCTGAAATCATATCAATATAACCATCTTTGACCTCTAGTGTATTAGAACCTGCTTCAGTAATTACTTCTACTGTCTGATTCTCATCTAGATTGACACTTGTATACAGGTCACCATCCACATAGATATGGGCTGTCCCGCCAGATTGAAAGGTCTGTGTCAAGGTATAACTCCAACCTGCAATGCCTATGATGACCACCAGTATGATGATACCGATATCTGCTTTTCTCATTACTTCATCTCCAAAGCTAAACCCACACTAAGTGCGGGTTCTCACTAATAATTTTGTATTGACTTATTAAACGTACTTTTCTGCGGCAAATACGCTAATTGCGCCATCCGCCGAAGCTGTTACGATCTGTCGTAAAGATTTTACTCTCAGATCCCCTGCAGCAAAGATGCCTGGTACACTGGTCTCACAATTCTCATCTGCGATAATCCACCCGCTGCTATCAGTATCAACTTTTCCTGCTAATAACCCAGTGTTAGGTATGTTGCCAACAGCTACAAATACGCCATCAACTTCAATTGTCTTCACTTCTTTTGTCTGGTTATTAATAACCCTTGCACCTGTTATGACCTCGTCGCCCAGTATTTCTTCTAATTCAGTAAACCAAAGCACTTCTATATTCTCAACTTTGAATAGTTTTTCTTGCAGTACTTTAACCGCCCTGAATTCATCTCGACGATGGATAATCGTAACTTTTTTGCACATCCGAGAAAGATATATGGCATCCTCGACAGCTACATCGCCACCGCCAACTACCATCACATCCTTACCTTTATAAAATGCACCATCACAGGTCGCGCAATATGAAACGCCTCTTCCTGCCAGTCTTGCTTCGCCTTCTACACCGAGTTTACGCCATGATGCGCCAGTCGCAAGAATCACCGTCTTTGCTTGATATGTACCACTATATGTTTTAATGGTTTTAATATCACCATCAATTGTTATTTCTTCCACGTCTTCTGTCTTAACTTCAACACCTAATTCATTGATATGCTCTAAAAACATATTAGTAAGTTCCATGCCTGTGGTCATCTTAATACCAAGGTAATTATCAACTTCGTATGTATTGATGACTTGTCCGCCAGGAAAGCCCTTCTCTATGATTGCAAAATTGAGCATAGCCCGACTCGCATATAACGCTGCAGTCATGCCAGCTGGTCCTGCACCTATAATGACTAAATCTAAAATTTCGTTCATATCTTCCTCCTACATTGGGTCCAAGTTAGTAATTCTTTGTAAAACACTTGATAATTCTTTGATTGAAACTGGTTTCTGAAGAAAGTCAATAATGCCTTCGCTTAACGACTTTTCAACTTCACCTTCTAAACTATAACCCGATAGAAGAATACCTTTGACCGATGGCTTAATACATTTTAATTCTCTAAATAATTGCCTGCCATTCATCTCTGGCATAATCATATCCAGTATAACCAAATGAATGCTTTTATGTTCGCTCGCAAATATTTGGATAGCTTCTTTTGGTGAACCGGTAATCAATACCTCATAATTCAACATTTCCAATATATCTTTAAGTAAATCTCGAATAATTGCTTCATCATCAATAACTAAGATGCGAATTTTTTTATCGTCTACCATATGCAGTCCTCCATGTTATAGAGTTTATTATATCACATGAGCCATCAAATTCAACAGCAAAACATATCAATTCTATAGTATATAAAACATAATTATAAAATTCTTCTTCTAGCTTTCTTAATCATTTCATCAAAACCATTCTGCTCCATCAAAAAAGGAGCGTTCTATATGTCCAGAGCCGCCCCTACCATGCAATCTACCTTAATTTTGGTTATTAGCATTTCTTCTAGCTACAATTGGACCTACTATGGATAAAACAATACCGAGTATATAAGTTTCGTAAAATGTTTCAATCACTTGAGCACCTAGTCGCGGAATTAAAAACAACAAAAAAACCTTATCCCGCAGCATGTCGATAAATAGTATGAGTACTGCTGTGTTTAGAGTGGTAACTATAATACTTGGTATCAATAAGGCAATAAATAATTTAAAAAAGTTCTCTGATAAAAATGGTCTGCTAGACAGTTTCATAACCACTATATTGATGCCCATGAAAACAAAAGCTAGCATACCAACTATGATGAGTCCAATTGAAAGATATTCATTAAAATCTTCTAAC
>JAQICP010000104.1 GCA_027858555.1 Vallitaleaceae bacterium | reverse complement strand
CATTAATTGCCGAGATTAAAGCAGCTAATGAAGTCATCACTTCAGAAGTCGTTGCCAGTACAACTGTTAAATTATTAGGAGAACGTGGCGATGTTAGAACTGGTCAGACTAATCTTGGTAATCTTATTGCTACCTCCATATTAGATGCTACCGGCGCTGATCTTGCTGTCACTAATGGTGGTGGTATTAGAGCTTCAATAGAAGTTGGCGACATAACTCTAGGTGAAGTAATCACTGTATTACCTTTTGGAAACTATGTTGTAACAAAAGAAGTATCCGGCGCTGATATCAAATCCATATTAGAAGTTGGTATTTCAGATTATCCTGACGCAAAAGGTGCATTTCCACATGTAGCTGGTGTTTCATTTACTTTTGACCCTAACGAACCAGCTGGCTCAAGATTAGTAAGTGTTAAAATCGGTGGCGTGGATATAGTCGATACTGCAACTTATGTACTAGCAACTAACGATTTCCTAGCAGCTGGTGGTGATGGTTACTCAGCTTTAGAAGCTTATCCAATTCTTGGTGAATATTCTGCTCTTGATGAAGTATTAGTTGATTACATCAATACTGATGGCATTACTTCAGCTGTTGTTGATAGTAGAATCACTGCTCTCGCAATCAATGAGCCTGAACCTGAGCTTATATCTGAATCTGCGAGTTACACTGTTGTTGCAGGTGATGTCCTTTGGAGAATCGCTAGATCTTTCGATACTACATGGGAAATTCTCTGGGAATATAATGACTTAGCTAACCCACATTTAATCTATGTAGGGGATATCATTTTAATTCCATAAGTTAGTACCTTAAGTAAATATATATATAAAGAAGGTGATTCCTCTGGAATCACCTTCTTATTGTTTTAATTACTAATATGTTCCGCTTAACATTTTTTAATAGTTCTGAGTTCTGATTTCAAAATAAGCACGAGGATGTGCACATACAGGACATATCTCAGGTGCTAGTTCACCTTCAAAAATATAACCGCAATTGCTACATATCCATTCTACTTTTTCAGACTTTACAAAGACTTTTTCAGCATCAACATTACTCAGTAATGCGGCATATCTTTCTTCATGATGTTTTTCAATAGCAGCAACACCGTCAAATAAATTAGCTATATAATCAAAGCCCTCTTCTCTAGCAGTAGCTGCAAACCCTTTGTACATTGTTGTCCACTCATAATTTTCACCTGCTATACAATTTTTCAAATTATCAGTTGTGCTTCCAATGCCTTTTAGTAACTTAAACCATATTTTAGCATGCTCTTTTTCATTGCCAGCAGTTTCTTCAAAAATATTAGCAATCTGAACATATCCTTCTTTTTTGGCGACACTAGCGAAATAATTATACTTATTTCTTGCCATAGATTCACCAGCAAATGCTTCGTTTAGATTCGTTTCTGTTTTTGATCCTTTTAATTCCATAAAATCTCTCCTTTTCTAATTAATAGTCACATACCAATAAGCCTCAGCATAAGATAAAATCAGGATGTCGTGTCTTATATGTAGCATATGCAATATATATAATTATAGCATAGTATTCTATATAGGCAATCCTTATTGATACTAATCGTCATAACTAAACTCTAACGGTTCAGTATAAGTATAGGTGCCATTATAATCCTGTATAACAAATTGGACTGCATATGTAAAACCTGTGCCAAAATCAAAATCTTCAAATCGTGGCACACCGGAAGCATCCACATAATATGGATCCGAATAACTTTCATATACTTCAGAAGAATTCATATCATATATATCATACAGCAGAATTATCTCATCACCTTCTTCGAATTCAATAGTATTTCTATCTTGAATGCCACCACCACTTTCAATACTTGGCCTTGCACCATAAACAATATAACTATCTTCATCATACACCCACGCTGAGACCAAAGTGACATACTCACCATTAAGAAGTATTGGTGTTTCATATTCTATGTAGTCATCATTCTCATACGTCACAAACAATGGTACATACCAATCACCAAGGGAAGCCCAACGGTAAAATCCTTCTTCCCACGTATAAGGATCGTCAGTTGGATATACCCAAGCGTCCATACCTAGGTCGGTATAATAGTACCCATCTACTGTATCATCTACAATATAGACATTAAGGTATAGGGCACTTATGTAATCAATATATTCTGGACCGAATGTTATCTGATATGGATCCACTTCTGTGTTAAGTACATAATCAAAATCTGTATTATTCGTAAATGTATCTAGTCGATAATCCACATAATCACTAACAAAGTCAGCATAGCCTGTAGAAAATGAAACTGGATCATAAGCTGCTGATATATCATCAACATACAAATCATAATATGGTAAATACAAGGATATACCCCCTGCATCCGTAGCAAGATAACCTGCTATCTTATATACGACTGCGTCATCTATGGCTGTCATAACTGCATTTGCTTCTCCAGGCCAAAACTCAGTCAGCTTTTTAGCTAAGTTTTCCAAGTCATAATGATCTGTATACCCAGAATACTCTGTGTTTCCGACAAAAGCTTTTTTTTGTGGAATTACTTTTGATAAGCTATCATACCCATATTCATATGAATTCGTACCAATTGCGGCAAATAATGCATCGACACTGTCGACAACTGCGGTGATTTTACTTAAATCAATGACAGAGAGGGTTAGCATTTCTTCAGCATTCTTATCAATGGAATCTACCATGAAACCAGATACTACTATTTCACCAAAACTTTCGCCATCTGTGGCTAATCCATTAGATAAATCACTAAATATTCTGGTATAATCCCAACCATAATCCGGTTCAGTCTCCTCAGATGCAATTAGATAGTTGGCATAAGGTTCAAGCATTTTCGCGGTTTCTAGTGTAGCCATCAAGCACGCATCAAAACCAACTACTTCATATGTAACATCTTGTTTATCCTTAACATTTGATAGGGCACTATCAATCTCGTCAAGTGTTAGACTATCATCATAAAAATACTCATCATAACCAAATCCATATAATGAACCGCC
>JAQICP010000100.1 GCA_027858555.1 Vallitaleaceae bacterium | reverse complement strand
GTAATACGTCAGGTATATGGGGGTCATATAGATCTGGTATCTGCCGGGTATCATACATTTCATACATCTGTTGATAAGTTTCTTCACCAGTTAATGCTTTCTTAGCCCATAGGTGAGTGTCCGCTGTATGATTCAGTACATAATCAATGCATACAGCAATGCCTGCATGTCTGAAGGCATCTAATATATGGGTAAAATCTGTTAAAGTACCTAACTTGTGATTAACGTCACCATAGTCTTCAACAGCATAACCACCGTCATTTTCTCCTACTCTTGGTTTCAGCAGGGGCATTAAGTGTACATAGGTAATTCCTAGTTCTTTCAAATAAGGAATCTTAGTCTCTAAGGCTTTTAAATCACTGGCAAACAGGTCCACATATAACATCATGCCAACCATATCTTCGCCCATGAACCAATCTTCATTTCGATGATCTAAGGCTTTTAATTCACCAGACCTCTCACCGATTCTGGTTTCAAGGACTTCAAGCAGTGCTTGAAATGTTACCTCTGACCCACCAAGTTGGCCATATAGGTCAAAATACAATTCTTTTAATTCTTCTAATAATTGCTTAGTATGCTCACTATCCATAACGACCTCTATTAGTTTTCACCTTCTAGTGCTTGCCATGATACACCATATGAATTGTACCATCAACTTGTATAGGACTGCCATCAATAATAAAATTAATAGGCTTTTCAGTTTCTATGGTCAGTTGCTCCCCGATGGTCACCGTCACTAGACTATCTTTATACTTCAGTCTAAATCTGATGGTTTCCCATTCAGCTGGCTTCGTTGGCTTTAAGTGCAAGCCATCTGATTTGATTCTAAGACCACCAAATCCATATATGATAGACATGTAGGCACCACCTGCATTAGCTATATGTAGTCCATCCTTCGTGTTATCATGAAGATTATCCAAATCAAGTCTAATGGTCTGCATAAAATAGTTATAGGCTTTTTCAGTCTGATTAATTCTTGAAGCCATCATGCCATACACACAGGGTGATAGACTCGAATCATGGGTCGTTAGTCGTTCATAATATGTATAAGAAGTTTCTATAACTTCATCGCTTTCATTGTCTAATAAGAGATAGGCCAAAACAGTATCTGCTTGCTTTAGAACCTTATATCTATATATTGTTAACGGGTGATAATGTAAAAGTAATGGGTGATGATTTTTAGGCGTGCCAGCAAAGTCCCACTCTGCCTTGTTTTTAAAACCATCATCCTGTAAATTAATGCCAAGTGCCTTGTCAAAAGGCAGATACATCTGCTCACTGGCTTTCTTCATAATGGCTAATTCATCTGCCATAATATGAATTTTTTCTTTGATTCGTTCCCATTTATCAGGATACGCAGTAGCTAATTTTTCAGCTAAATCATATGCCCATTTCAAGTGATAGGCTGCTAGTACATTGGTATAATAATTATTATTGACTATGGCTGTATACTCATCTGGACCTGTGACCGCATTAATCATAAATGCATCATCCTCATTAAAATGACCCATATCTATCCAAAGCCGGGCCGTTTCATAGATGACCTCATATCCGAATTCTAGCATCATGTCTATATCTGCTGTAAATAGAAAGTATTGAATGTAGGCATAAGCTACATCCGCATTGATGTGATACTGAGCACTCCCTGCTGGGAAAAACCCGGAACACTCCCTACCAGAAATCGTACGCCAAGGTATCTTAGCACCGATTTTATGACCCATTTCACGAGCTCTATCTCTGGAAGCACCTAGTATTTCATACCTAAATCGCAATAAGTTTTTTGCAATCGCAGGACTTGACAAAGTAAACAGTGGCAACATATATATTTCAGTATCCCAAAAGTAATGCCCTTCATAGCCTTCTCCGCTTAAGCCCTTAGCACTTATGTTGCTATGAGGATCTTTTCCTGCAGAAGCCAATAATTGGTATATATTATAATTAAGTTATTCCTCAACAAAACGATCACCTAATATGTCAATATGAGCATACTTCCAGAATTGATTCAGATATGCCTTTTGAGTAGCAAACCAATAAATTTTGCCTTTTACGATAGCATGAGGTAATAATTTTTGTCCATCTTTCGCAGGACCCCTGTGCCTGATACTATCTGTATATATGGCATATTTTGTAAAAGCAAAAGTCTCACCAGCCTTAATATCAACCTCAGCTTTTGCTTCAATACTGTTACCTTTTTTTGTATACGTCATATCGATATCATGTCCGAAGGTAGTCGCCATCTTAAGGTTAGACCGCTTTGTCTTGGCTACTATTGTGCCTTGACTACCTTTGATTTTCAGGCTGTCCACATATAATAATTTGGTATGACCTTTCGCTACCCTAGGGTCGTTCTCGTCTGTATAGTTATAGACATCCCCATTAAGGGATGAGGCAATACTAATAGTACCAGTAAAATCAATGGATGATATACTGTAATCTATCAACACCAATTCAAGTTGCTCAAAAGAAGTCATCCGCTTAATTTCGATAATAAGATGATGTCCTTTTGGGGATCGCCACTCAACTCGTCGCAAAATATAGCCTTCTGCTATATTTAATAATCTTTCAACACTAATAATCTCCCCACTAAAAAGGGAAAACATCTCACCATCCACCATTATTGTTATACTTTGAGCGTCAATAACATTCACGATTTTTTGTGCGGTTTTTGGAAACCCATAAGCGCTTTCTGCATAAGTCAAATCAACTAATTCATAGAATCCATTGATATAAGTGCCCCTGATTGTATCAAAATCATCATCGTATCCCTCTTCGAAATTAGCTCTTAAACCAATGTACCCATTGGCTGTAGAGAGCAATGTCTCATCCACTAATAATGTGAGGTTATCCGTTCTCCATCTATTCATAAGCTTCTCCCATTCAATTACAAAATGGTAAACTGGTTTAGTATGTTGTGCTATAATATACTTGAGGCTGTACGATGACAGCCCCGTAATATTCTAATAGGAAAATCCTATATAGGAACTTTCCATGGATACTATTTGATTGAACCAGCTACCATGCCTTTGATAATATGCTTTTGACCAATCAAGAATCCTATAATAATTGGAACCGCT
>JAQICP010000080.1 GCA_027858555.1 Vallitaleaceae bacterium | reverse complement strand
TTTCGAAGTGAGTTATAAAAAGTTTTCTAAATTATAATGTATCTTTCCATTCTGCCATATTGCCTTGGAAGAAGACATATGGGTCACCAACAACGATAACAGATCCTTCGCTGTCTGGGTCTTCAATTGCTGTGTATTCAATATCATTATATGTAAATGATGATCCAACTGTTCCATCATAAGTGCCTTCTACAGCTGAAACTGCTGCTGCACCTGCAACTGCGCCAAGATCAATAACATTCCATAGCATCATGTATGGACATACAGCTTCAAACTCATTAGCAGATGATGTAGGCATAAAGTTAGCCATTTCACTTGGAAGACCAAGACCTGTTAATTTGATATCTGAATCAGTGTTGTTTTGTAGTTGTTGACCAGCTGCAAACATACCTACAGTTGTTGGAGCAACAATTACATCGATAGCATCTTCTGAAATAAATGCATTCGCTTGAGTTACTGAGTCTTGTGGATCGTCATTACCATATTTGATGTCTAACATTGAATCATCTGAACCTTCATTAGCATCTCCAATATTTCCAGGATATTTTTCTGATAATAATTTAAGTTCAGCTTCCATTGAAGCAATCCATTGGTTCTGAACTGGTGAAGTTGTTGTTGCTGAAAGAATACCCACTTTAACTGGGTCACCAGCAAATGTGTCAGCTGCAAGAATTTCATTTGTTTTTGCTTCCATATCCATACCTTCTACATATGGCTCTTCAGCTAAAATCATAATTGCTGCATATACTAAGTGACGACCAACACGGTCAATTGTAGTAGGAATCGTATGGCTTGTTCTTATATCTGAGTTAATTGCTGAATCAGCACTTAACAATAAAACGCCATTCTCTTCAGCTAGTTTAGAAATCGCGTTAAAAGCATCAGCGTCATTAGCTGAAATTGTAATACTTGCTACGCCTTGATTAATTAGCTCTTCAACTAGTGATACTTGTGCTGCTGCAGTAGTTTCAGCTGGTGATATGTATTCAGCTATGCCACCCATAGAAGTAACTGCTTCTTCAAATCCTTGATACATTAAGTCCCCAAAAAGATTACCTGTACTCTTAAACATAAATACATGTGTTGCTGGCTCATCATTGGTGTCTTTTGGATCTGCTGTTGTATCTGCTGTGTCGTTTGCATCTGTTGTAGTACCTGTTGTATCTGTTGATACTTCGTCTTTAGCGCACCCCACTATGGATACTACCATTGTTAATACCATTAGTAATACTAATACCTTTTTCATTATACTGCCTCCATTTTCTCATACAGTTGATTGTTATAAATTATGAGTCATAATTACGACTCTTAATTACGCTTTTTTGAGTTTCTTTAATTTAAATTTCTTTTCTCTAAGTCCTAATTTTTCTGCAAGTAATGCTAAGACAAGTAACACACCAACCGCCATAATTCTTGCTGCAGGTTGTACACCGTTGTAACCTAGTAGTTTGTCCAAGAACACCATGATAAACACACCAATAATTGGACCTATGATTTTACCTTTACCACCACTGGTTGAAACACCGCCTAGTACACAGATGGCAATGACTCTTAGTTCATACCCTTCACCAATATTAGCTACAACACTTGGCGAACGACCTAAGTAAAAGATTGCTGATACAGCTGCCATAAGTCCCATAAGTACAAAAGTAATTAGTTTAACTTTGTTCACTTTCACACCAGAAAAATAAGAAGCATCTTTATTGTTCCCAATTGTATATAACATTCGACCATAGGATGTGAAATGTAGTATCAGTCCAAATACAATCGCAAAAGCTATAAACACCAAAAGTGCAATTGGAATGCCAAGATAATTGCCGTAGCCAAGTTCCCCAAACCAATCTGGAAACTTCGTTAATGATCTTACATCTAAAATGATTTTTGCAACCCCTCTATAAAAGAGCATAGCTGCTATAGTAACGATAACAGAAGAAATCTCTTTGAAGCTTGTGATTAAAAGACCATTTATTAGTCCCGCAACCATCCCCATTACCAAACATAACCCAATGGATAAAAGGGTATTACCTGTTGCTTCATAAACTAACCCCAGTACCATCCCTGATATGCAAAGTATTGAACCAATGGACACATCAATATCTCCTAGTAGTAAAATGAAAACCATTGGAAAGACCATAAATGAGAGATCCATGCCTGCTTGAATAATGCTTCTATAGCTTCCAAGGAACATATCCCCATTAAGGATGTACAATAATATGTTAAATAGGATAAATACATAGATCAAAATAAATTCCCACTGTGTAACGATGCCAATTATATCTGTTTTTTTGTTAGTATTATTAACATTGAATTTATAATCGTTCATTTTTTCTTCTTCCATCATCTTAGCTCCTTATATATTTCTTTCTCTTAGCGCTCTTTTAGTTGATGCTCGTGTGGTATATATGTTGAGTAATACAGCACCTATGATGATGACGCCTTTTATAGCATCAGTCCAAATACTTAGGCCAGATAACATACTTAAAAATGAACCAATGAGGGCAAATAAAATTGTCGCGACGATAACGCCAGAGACTCTGCCAGTACCACCTGTGATATTTACGCCTCCAAGAATACATATTGCAATAACATCCAACTCCATGCCCATAGCCATAGTACTTTGAGCAATGGCATAATTTGATGTATATAAAAACCCACAAAGTCCTGCGATACCACCCATAATCATATACACTGCCAAAATTACTAAATCACTTTTAATCCCTGTGACTGCTGCTGACTTAGAACTTGAGCCAATAGCATAAATTCTTCTACCAAACAGTGTATAGCCCATTACCAAAGTAGCGAGGGCAAAGAGTATGAGTGCAGTGATAATTAGATTACTTACTCCAAAAATTCTGCCAGTAGCAAATGCTTTATATGAATCTGTATAATTCGCTGGAACAATCCATCTAGAATCACTAACGATATAAGATAAGCCTCTAACAACATATAAAGTACTAAGTGTTGCGATGATTGGCAGAAGCTTAAGTTTACTAATGAGAATACCATTATATAAACCAATGACAAGTCCTATACCTATTGCTAGTAATACAAGTAGCCAAACAGGTACACCCGGATGGTCTGCATTAATCATCGAAACGACCAACCCGCTAAACACCATTGTAGCTGCAACTGATAAGTCAATACCTTTAGTCACTAGGACCATCAGCATACCAATCGCCATAATACCTGCAATCGAGTTGTTCTTCAACATATCATTCAGTGCATTGCCCGTCAGAAGTTGTGGTGTCAAACGCCATGCCATTATAAGAATCACAAGACATGCCATAACAAGACCAACTGATCTATCTTTCATTATTCTTTTTAGTATTGAAGTTGCTTTGTTTTCTCTGTCCATTT
>JAQICP010000049.1 GCA_027858555.1 Vallitaleaceae bacterium | reverse complement strand
GGATGCATATCTATGGCTACATAAGGTGCTGAAGCCGCAAAATCTATAAAGCATAATCCGCCATGTTTGTGCATGATGCGCGCCATATCATAATAAGGCGTCTGAATGCCCGATACATTAGAACAAGCTGTAAATGACCCTATTTTTAGCTCCCTATCCTCATACTTAATTAAGGCCCTCTCAAGATTACCTAAGTCAATTAAGGAATCCTTATTGGGTTCTATTACCACAACTTCTGCATTGGTTTCAAACCAGGAAATATGATTAGAATGATGTTCCATATGGGTCACAAATACAACTGGTTTCATTTTATCCGTATAGACTGTACGAAGGCCTAATAAACGTTGTAGTTTATTAACTGCACCAGTCATGCCAAAACCCGTTGTTATAAGTACGTCTGATTCACTAGCATTCACATGTTTTCTAATAATCGACTTGGCATAATGATAGGCATGGGTCATAGCGATCCCAGTCTCATTTGTTTCTGAATGGGTGTTTCCAACCAATGGACCAAACTCATTAGTAAGCTTATCCTCTATCGGTCTATATAATCTGCCAGAAGCAGTATAATCCAAATAGACTAATGGCTTCTTGCCATAGGGTGTTTCAATAACCCCATCATATCCTATAGTATTTTTTCGAAACATCTCAAAATATTTTTCTAAATCCATAACGACACCAACTCATCCATATATTTTTTAATATTATATCACAAATCATTCACTACAAGTATCCTGCTTTTAATTCATAACCTATCAATAACTTCCTTTAATATATTCAAAAAACAAAGAGGCTGGAATAATCTACCAGCCTCTTAATATATAATTTTATTATTATTGTATCATTTGTCCACAGCACTTTGACCATACCCTGATTCACTATTTGTAAAATTCACATCAATAAAGTTTTATGTTACTACATGTACTTCAAACTAATTAACTGTTCCATGTATCTTAACTTACTAAGTGTTACATACATGACCTTCATGTATTAATCAATTAACTGTTACATGTACCTTGAAACTTTACTAAACTACTTCATGAAGCTTAAACTTACTAAATACTTCGTAAAACTAAAACTTTACTTACTACTTTGTAAAACTTAAACTTTACTTACTACTTTGTAAAACTAAAACCTTACTTACTACTTTGTAAAACTTAAACTTTATTGTGAATATCTTATTCTTAACATCTACTTCCTGCAGTGTATTAACTTAGTCTGTTTCGCGGTTGTGATCTGACATACAACTTATAAAACTGTATTCTTACTATGTATCAAACACGCTAACTTCTCCACACCCTTTTTAGAGATGCTTCGAAAAACACTGCTTCTTCGCCCAATCTTGAACCGGTTGGGCATTACTAAACTGCCCTAATAAAACCAACCATCTGGAGCTTAATTCTCATATTACCACTCCTTTAAAATGTCATGAAATTACATTAACATTTATACGTTTTAAAAAGGATTCCGGAAGTTCCTTTGTTTTATTATACACCCAACAGCCTCAAAGTGCAAGATATGTTTCATACTCAGATAAGCCTATATGGATATCTAGCATTATAACCTATTGACTATTTCCTGTAGGTCTTCTAGATTATATTCATAGGTACTGTTACAAAAATTGCATGAAATACTAACTTTTTCTTCGTCATTTATCATACTGCTCAGTTCATCTTTACCTAAACTAATCATAACGCGTTTAACCTTTTCTTCTGTGCAGTCACAGTAAAATCTCGGTTCGATTTCATCCATTACCTTGAAATCAATACCTTTTAGATAATGCTCAATCACCCCTTCAAGGCCTAACCCTGCGTCCAATAACTCAGTCACTGATTTCACATCTTTCATATTATTTTCCAATGCTAGAACGATTGATTCTTCGGCACTGGGCAATAATTGTATCATGATACCGCCACTGTGCTTAATGGTATAATCCGTGTCCACCAAGACACCAAGCGCTATGATTGATGGTGTTTGTTCTGAATGATAATAGTAGTAAGTCAAGTCTTCTGCTATCTCACCTGAAATCAACTCAGTTTGCCCCGTGTAAGCCTCTTTTAAGCCTATGTCCTTAACAACGTTTAGCATACCCGAACCAATAGCAGCTGAAACATCTAATTTCCCATTTGATTTCAATGGTATATCCACTATGTTCACACCTGGATAACCTTTTACGTTTCCTTTACTATCAGCAATCACTAGCAAGTTTTTAATCGGTCCGTCACATTTTATCTGAAGGGTTAGTATATCCTTATCATTTTTCATAGTTGTTGCCATTAATATCCCAGCTGTCAGTAACCTGCCGAGAGCCGCTGATACAACCGGTGAGGTCATATGTCTCTTAGCCGCTTCTCCTACCAGCCCTGTTGTTACACTGGCCATGAATCTGATCTGATTATTGCCAGCTGTACCTCTTATTAGTCGATTCATATAATGCCTCCGCTATTTTATATGCTCAGGTTTTTTTACAATATAATAATGGCGTTCAGCGGTATCTAATGCCGACTGACCCATATCCCCATTATAATCAATGACCTGGAAACCTGATTTCTCAAGCAATGTCACAATTGTGTTTGTATCATATGCTTTTTCATAATGTGTTTCTTCAAATCTATGATATACTTTTTCATCCTTTATAAAAAACGTTAGATGATACTCATTGATATATTCTTCATCATCAAAATAATTCTCCCATATATAAGTATAGGTATCATATTCTTCAGCATATGTTGCCTCACCTAGTACATATTTAAACTTGTATTCGGTATTCAAATCAAAAACAAATAACCCACCGGGGTTTAAAAAGTAGTACGCCTTCTCAAATACCAACTTTAAGTCAGCCTCTTGGGTCAAGTAATTCATGCTATCGCATACGCTGATGA
>JAQICP010000533.1 GCA_027858555.1 Vallitaleaceae bacterium | reverse complement strand
CTAGAACAAAGTGTACTTCCAGTACACGTTTTCTCTTAGAGAAATTGATTGCAATAGGAAGTCCCTTCTTTTGATGAGGACTTCCTAGACTGAAGAACAAAGTGTACTTCCAGTACACGTCTTATCCTTCAGTTTTTCCACAATGTCAGGATAAGTTGTTTTGGCATGGCTAGTTCCTATAGAGAACCTACCTATTGCGCACAAAAAAAGACCATCAAATTAATGATGGTCTAGATATTATATATTATTCAATAGTTTCAAAATCAAAACCTAAGAATGCATTGATTTCTTCTGCTGTCATTGGAGCTACTACATCGCCTGCTAGTAGAACATCTTTTGATTCAGCAACTTTTGCAATTGTATCAGCTGAAAGATTTGGATTTTCAGCTGGAAGACCTAATGCGCCATCAGCTAATGTCATAGTGATAGTTGTTCCACCTGGGAACGCACCATTCATAATTGAATCAATATAATCGTAAGCTGCAACATCAACTTTTTTCATAGCTGAAGTTAAGATGATTGATGTGTCGCCTTCATAGATACCATCATTATATTGGTCACCGTCAACGCCAACAACAAAGACTTCTTCGCCATTAGATCCACGGTCTTTTGCTTCATTAATAACACCAACGCCAACACCACCAGCAGCAGCAAAGATAATATCGATACCTTCATCATACATACCTGATGCGATTTGTTGTCCAGCTGCTACGTCATCAAAAGTACCTTGATATAAGTAGTTAGTTACTTCTGCAGTTGTTCCGTAAGTATCATTAGCATATTTAACACCTGCTAAATAACCCCAACCAAATTTTTGAACTGCTGGAATTTCCATGCCACCAACAAATCCTAATTTACCTGTTTTAGTTTCAAGTGCAGCTGCAACACCAGCTAAGAATCCAGCTTCATGCTCGTTGAAGAATATAGAAAGAACATTAGCTTCTGCTCTATATTCTGAGTAATCAGCACTATGAGGTGTACCATCAATTAAGATGAAATCTACATCTGGAAATAAATCTTGAACCGCAAATATTGAAGTCTCAAATTTGAAACCAGGTGTTACGATAATCTCATAACCTGAATCAACTAAGTTAGTGATTGCATTAATATAATCAGTTTCACTTGTACCTTCTGGTTGTAAATATTTTGTTTCAATTGTGCCAAAATCAGCTTCATAAGCTAAAATACCTTCCCAAGTACCTTGATTGAAAGATTTGTCATCAATTGTACCAGCGTCAGTAGCCATACCTACTTTGACTAACATGACATCTTCTGCAGGTTCCTCTGTATCTGCAGGCTCCTCTGTATCTGCATCATCTGCTGTGTCATCTGTATCATCTGCTGTGTCATCTGCAACTACGTCATCTGTTTCTGCATCATCCTTGTAATTGTCATCATCTGTTTTTTTACATCCTGTTAAACCCATTGAGAAAGTTAATGCAAGAACTAAAATAATAGCAATAATTTTTTTGTACCTATATGTACCTCCCTTTTTTATTCAAAAATAGTTTAACATATAAATGGAATTTTGTCACTCAATCGTATTAAAGTTATCAAGTGTCATATAGTAATTAGTCAGCCTGATATGTACGATATTTTACCTTCTCTTCTTCATATAGATTCTTACCATCTTGGTCAATAAGTACAATCGCTGGAAAATTCTCTACATACAATTCTCTAAGTGCCTCTGTACCCAGCTCTTCATAGGCAATAACCTTTGCCTTTATAATGCTACTAGCAATAAGTGCAGCAGCACCACCCACAGCGCCAAAATAGACAGCACCATTTTTTTTCATACTTTCAATGACTTTTTCATGACGGTTTCCTTTGCCTATCATGCCTTTTAGACCTAAATCTAAAAGCTCTGGTGTATAATCGTCCATTCTATAACTTGTTGTTGGTCCTGCAGAACCTATAATCTCCCCAGGTTTTGCTGGTGAAGGACCAACATAATAAATAATACTTTCTTCTATATTAAAGGGTATACGCTCACCTTTTGCTAATTGCTCTATCATTCGTTTATGGCCAGCATCTCTGGCAGTGTAGATAATACCAGTGATTAGTACTTTATCGCCTGCTTTTAACTGATTAATAATATGCTTTTTAAGGGGTGTTGTAATAACCATATAATCCTCCTTTACTAATATACACTTACAAACTAACTGACATATGTCTTGTAACATGACAACTGATATTGATAGCTACAGGTAGTCCTGCAATATGTGTTGGAAAAGTTTCAATATTAATACCAAGTACTGTTGTCCTGCCGCCCATACCCTGGGGACCAATACCTAATTGATTAGCCTTCTTAGTTAATTCCTTCTCTAGATTACTAACATAAGTAATATCTGAAGATTGATCAATAGGACGGATTAGTGCTTTTTTTGCTAAAATAGCCGCTTTTTCAAATGTACCACCTATACCAACACCAACAACCATTGGTGGACAAGCATTAGGTCCTGCCATATCAATTGTTTCAAGTATGACCCGTTTAGCACCTTCAATACCATCTGATGGTTTTAACATATAGATACGACTCATGTTTTCACTGCCAAACCCTTTAGGAGAGAGACTAATCTTAAGGGAGTCTCCCCCAACTATGTCATAATGGATAACCGCAGGGGTATTATCATTGGTGTTAACTCTAAAAAAAGGATCCTCAACGATTGATTTTCTGAGATAGCCTTCTTCGTAACCTTTTCTAACACCTTCATTTATGGCATCTGTAAGTAGTCCGCCACTAATGCTAACTTCCTGACCAATCTCAACAAAAACCACTGCCATACCTGTGTCTTGGCAAATGGGCATGTTTTTACGCTCTGCTATTTCTGCATTTTGTAACAATTGATCTAATATATCAATGCCGATAGGTGATGATTCGAGTTTCTGGCTTTTTTTAAGTCCCTCTAGGATATCTGGACTTATCTTAACATTCGTAGCTATACACATCTTTGCAACGGCTTGAGTAATGTCATTAACATGTACTTCTCTCATAATTTTCTCCTTATCATGAATTTATCACAGAACAAAGTGTACATCCAGTACACGTTTTCACAAAGTGAAATTGTTCTCATGGAAAGTTCCTATCAAGAACTTTCCTGCTGTAGAACAAAGTGCACCTCCAGTACGCGGCTTATTCTTTAAAGTTTCTTTCAATATAGGGATAAGTTGTTTAAGCATGGAAAGCTCCTATGAAGAATTTGCCTTTACATAAAAATAAACCTAACTTCTGTTAGGTTTATCTATTCTAGTACCTGTTCAATGCCTCTCTAAATTTTTCTACAATTAAAACAAACTCTTTTTCTGAAACATGACCTTGAGGAATAAGATTGTTATAGCTATTGGTTACTAAAAATCCTACGCCAGCTGCTTTTAATATACATTTATTATCCATAGCCCAGGGACTCAGATTCATATAATCATTAATTGGACTTTCTTCAAAATACTGTATACTTCTTCCAATCTTTGCTTCAAAAGCCCTTACTAAAATAGTATACGCTTCTTGCCTTGTAATGTTCAAATCAGGTGCAAATAATTCATCCGATTGACCGAATATAATGTTATTGTAAAATGCGGTATATATATACTTAGCTCTGACAGAATTAATATCAACATCCGTAAACGTCATCTTAGATGCATCTAGTAATGGATAGCCTAAAGCTTTTACAATCTCTTCTGTAAATACAACACGTGTTAAAAGCGTACTGTCATTAGATAACAATAAGTTGTTCCTATTAGGATTTCTTTCAGTTTGAAAAGAAAATGTCTTAGTTACATTCAAATCAATCCGTTCGTCAAATTCAATAGTTAAATCTAATGTAACTTTATAGGTAGTATCATAACGGTAGGCTTCTGTAGGCACTATAATTATTGAATTTGTCAAATACTTGTCATCTGTTGGAGATAATACTTTAAATTCTACTGATGTCTGATCCGCACCATATACAATTGATGAACTGTTAATAATAATATTCTCAACATCATCTTCTTTTGCGTAGTATGAATAAGTTATTGGAATGCCATATAAATCTTCACTAATACCAAGTGATTCGTAAGGAGAAAATCTATATTCATTAGTCCAAGTAATGGGTACGTTAATCTGATTATCATATGGGTATGTAATTGATTGTGTTTGACTTCGTCCTGCACCACCAATGACAAAAGAAGAATAATTTTCATAGTAATTCATACCAATGCTTTGATATTTAGGATCAATTAGACTAATTCTTGCATATGGATTTTCAAGCATAGAATTAACCTCTGTGGCGAAACCAGCAGAATCCATTGCTATTAGTTCAGTTATGTATTGTTCTTCGTATTTAAAAAATGCTGCACGATCCCATGAATATCTACCTCTAGATAATTGATTTTCAGACTCTTCAATAACAGAAAAAGAATTATAATAATCCATATATTTACAATGAGTCAGTGCGGCATTCTTAAGTTCAAGATTAGCTTCAATCTTAGGAATGCCGAGTTCACTACGCATATTATTAATTAGTGTGATTGCCTTTTCAGTAGTATCTTCTTCTGCATACGAAACAGAACCAAGGCCTGATAACATTGATAACACTAAAGCAAATGAAATTATTTTAACTAATCGCTTCATCATCTGTCCGCCTTCCACAGTAATATTATGGTACTGTACGATAGTTATATTATAGCAGATAATATGAAAAGTACTGTTACATCTATATTACAATTAATTAACAAAAATTCATTTTATTGCCTATCTATACTATAAAAGCGGACATTCACTCCATTTTTTTTGTGAATTACCTATGGAACAAAGTAGAATTTTTCTCATGGAAAGCACCTACTTAGAACATTTCTATTGAACTAAAAAAGGACTATCTATTAGCAATTTAACCAATAGATAGTCCTGACTTTATGATAATTTTATGATGCCTCTACAATTATTATTCTTCACTCTCGTCATCGATTTCGATAAATAGTTCATCATCGATTTCTTCTTGAAAGATCTCTTTGATTCTTGCTATGCTTGCAATCTGAATCTTATCGCTTAAATCCATCAACTTAACGCCAGAAGTAACGCGTCCTGTTTGTGAGATATCTTTCACTCTGATTCTAATGATAATACCTTCAGTTGTAATCAAGATCAATTCGTTTTCTTGGTTAACAATCTTCATACCAACTACATTACCCGTACGGTAAGTAATCTTGTAGAATTTGACACCTTTTCCACCACGTTTTTGTAATGAGAAGCTTTCTACTTTGGTACGCTTACCTAAACCATTTTCAGATACGACTAACACTTGTGTACCTTGTGAGACCAGTTGCATGCCAATAATTTCATCGTTCGGATTAAGTGTCATACCTTTAACACCGATTGATGTTCTACCAGTCTCCCTAACATCTTCCTGATCAAACATAATACATTGACCAAGTCTAGTACCAAGAATCACCCGCTCTTCACCTTCGAACAGTTTGACTTCGATTAGGCTATCGCCTTCTCTAAGGTTGATTGCCTGTATGCCTCTAATACGAATATTAATATATTCCATGATACAAGTCTTTTTAATTAAGCCATTTTTAGTAGCCATTAAGAGGCTAATAGTATCCGTATATTCTTTTAATGGAATAACGGCTGAGATGGTTTCACCGGGTTCTAATTGTAATAAATTGACAATTGCCGTACCTCTTGCTGTTCTCGAAGATTCTGGTACCTGATAAGCTTTTAATCTATACACTTTACCTTTATCTGTGAAGAATAGTAAGAAGTTATGAGTGGATGTAATGAAGATACTTTCAACAAAATCATCCTCCCTGGTTTGCATACCTTTAATACCTTTACCACCTCTGTTTTGACTCCTATAAGTTGTAACTGGTAATCTCTTAATATAACCTAGGTGCGTCATGGTAATGGTTGTCGCTTCTTCCTTAATTAGATCTTCAAGAGTAATCTCAGAATCATCATATGTGATGGTAGTTCTTCTTTCATCATTGAATTTTTCTCTAATTATCAGAATCTCTTCTCTAATTACTTTAAGTAATAGCTTAGGATTTGCTAGTATGGATTTCAACTCTTTAATTATTTCTTGCAATTCAAGATATTCTTTTTCTAATTTTTGTCTTTCTAAACCAGATAAACGTTTGAGGCGCATATCTAATATAGCTTGAGCTTGTATATCAGAAAACTCAAATCTTTCGATTAATTTATCTTTTGCATCATCAAATGAAGATCTGATTATTTTGATTATTTCATCAATAAAATCTAAGGCCTTAAGTAGACCTTCTAATATATGAGCTCTAGCTTCAGCTCTTCTTAAATCGTATTTGGTTCTTCTTGTGACAACTTCTTTTTGATGGTCGAGATAATGGTCAAGAATTTGCTTTAAGTTTAATACTTTGGGCTCATTATTAACAAGGGCCAACATATTGATACCAAACGTATCTTGTAATTGGGTATGCTTATATAGAAGATTTAGAACCACATTAGGGTTGGCGTCTCTCTTCATTTCAATTACGACACGCATCCCTGTTCGATCTGATTCATCTCGGATATCTGATATACCGACTATTTTTTTATCTTTTACCAAATCTGCTATTTTTTCAATCATTCTTGATTTATTTACTTGGAAAGGTAATTCTGTAATAATGATTCTGCTTTTTGAAGGTGTCATTTGATCAATCTCTGATACACCTCTGACGAGTACTTTACCTCGCCCTGTTCTATAGGCTTCTGTAATGCCACTTTTACCTAATATCTGAGCACCTGTCGGAAAGTCTGGTCCTGAAACAATCGTTAGTAATTCTTCAATGTCCGTTTCTTGATCAAGGTCAATCTGATTGTCCATAATCTTAACGACTGCATCTATTACCTCACCTAAGTTATGGGGTGGGATATTAGTCGCCAGACCAACAGCAATACCTGAAGCACCATTCACCAAAAGATTAGGGTACCTTGCCGGTAAAACCGATGGTTGTTTCAGTGATTCGTCAAAGTTTGGGTAGTAATCCACGGTATCTTTCGTAATATCCGCAATCATCTCCACAGCCATCTTACTGAGTCTAGCTTCTGTATAACGCATGGCAGCAGCACTGTCACCATCTACAGATCCAAAGTTACCATGACCATCTACTAATTCCTTTCTATATGAGAATGGCTGTGCCATTCTAACCATGGCATCATATATGGAACTATCACCATGTGGGTGATACTTACCCATTGTATCACCGACGATACGGGCTGATTTACGATATGGTTTGTCTGGCGTTAAATTCAGTTCACTCATTGAATACAGGATTCTTCTTTGAACTGGTTTTAGTCCATCTCGTACATCTGGTAATGCTCTTGAAACAATAACACTCATGGCATAATCTATATAAGATTTCTTCATCTCATCCTGTAAATCAACAGGTATTATTTTGTCATAATCTTTATTTTCATCCATCTATGTGCACCTCCTTCTTTTTCTATACATCTAAATTTTTAACATGCTTAGCATGTGCTTCAATAAATTCTCTTCTTGGTTCAACTTTATCACCCATTAAGGTGGTAAAAACTTCGTCAGCTATAGCAGCATCGTCCAGTTCAACTTGCAATAGAATTCTAAATTCAGGATTCATAGTCGTATCCCATAACTGCTCAGCATTCATCTCACCTAGTCCCTTGTATCTCTGAATTGTCACACCATCTCTACCAATGTCATCAAGCATTTTAATGAGTGCTTTTTCAGAATACAAATATTACTCAGTTTTACCTTTTTTAACCTTATAAAGCGGTGGTTGTGCAATGTAGACGTGACCATTTTCAATTAAATGAGGCATATATCTGTAGAAAAAGGTTAATAACAAAGTTCTGATATGAGCACCGTCGACATCAGCATCAGTCATAATAATGATTTTGTGATATCGTAAATTAGTAATATCAAATTCTTCTGATATGCCTGCTCCAAAAGCAGTAATCATAGCTCTTATCTCATTGTTACCAAGAATTTTATCAAGTCTGGCTTTTTCTACGTTCAATATTTTACCACGAAGCGGTAATATGGCTTGTGTCATTCTTGAACGAGCAGATTTTGCAGAACCGCCCGCTGAATCACCCTCGACTATATATATTTCACAATTTTTAGGATCTTTATCTGAACAATCAGCTAATTTACCAGGTAGATTAGATGAATCTAGTGCACTTTTTCTCCTTGTGAGGTCTCTTGCTTTTCGCGCTGCTTCTCTAGCTCTTCTAGCTGAAATAGATTTTTCAAGTATATTTTTAGCTATTGAAGGGTTTTGTTCGAGAAAATAGGTTAAACCCTCACTCATAACTGTTTCAACTGAACCTTTTGCTTCTGAATTACCTAGTTTTTGTTTTGTCTGACCTTCGAATTGAGGATCACTTAATTTGATACTGATGACTGCTGTGATACCTTCTCTAACGTCTTCACCAGATAAATTAGCTTCTGACTCTTTAAGCATCTTATTTTTTCTTGCATAGTCATTTAATGTTTTAGTAAGGGATGATTTGAATCCGCTAAGATGCGTGCCACCTTCTGGTGTATTAATATTATTAACAAAGGCAAATATATTTTCAACATAAGATTCATTATGTTGAAATGACACTTCAACGAGCACGCCATCTTTTTCACCCTCAGCATAAAACACACGATCATAACTTACATCTTTATTACGATTTCTGTAAGAAACGAATTCTTTGATACCACCTTCATAGTGGAAATCCAATTTTTTTTCTGACCCTACCCTTCTATCTTCAATTGATATTCTAAGATTTCTTGTAAGAAAAGCCATTTCTTGAATACGTTGTTTCAGTACTTCAAAATCATATTCTAACTCTTCAAAAATCTCATAGTCAGGCTTGAATTTTATATACGTACCTGTCAGTTCTGTTTTACCTATGACTTTTAGAGGATACATGACCTTTCCTCGTTCATAGCGTTGCATATGAATTTTACCTTTTTGATATACTTTTACTTCCAGCCATTCAGATAACGCATTAACAACTGATGCACCAACACCGTGCAAACCACCTGAAACTTTATAACTGCCACCACCAAATTTACCACCGGCATGAAGTACTGTAAATACGACCTCAACCGCTGGAATACCTTTTTTTGCATGTATGCCAACTGGAATACCATTACCATTATCTAAAACTGAAATAGAATTGTCTTCGTGAATACACACTTCAATGGTGTCGCAACGTTCAGCTAATGCTTCATCAACTGAATTATCAACAATCTCATACACCAAATGATGTAACCCTCTTGATGCTGTACTCCCAATATACATACCCGGTCTTTTTCTAACTGCTTCTAAACCTTCTAGTACTTTTATCTGGGTTTCATCGTATTTAATATTATTAGACATCTTAAGCCTCCTCTAAACATCTTAGCTATATGAGTAAATTACCCATAAGCTCAATTATACTTATTATATATGAACCACTTATGATATGCAATTAGCATTAATATAATCATAAGTAGGCATAATTTATTATAAAACGTACCTAACTTTCTTTAAAATTCTTGCCATCAATAATATGAAATAACGCCTCGTTTAAAGCTCTTTCCCTAATGAAATTTTCAACACCTGTACAGGTTATCAA